>JAYVMK010000138.1:0-3328 GCA_043758995.1 Lichenibacterium sp.
GCAGCGGCCAAAACGACGGTGACGCGGGGTGGAGCAGCCCGGTAGCTCGTCAGGCTCATAACCTGAAGGCCGCAGGTTCAAATCCTGCCCCCGCAACCACCGATCCCGGCGATCCAAGATCGCCCAGTAGCCCGGCCGCTGCACGAGGGGCGCCCGGCTTCGTCTTGTCCGCCGCAAAGCTCAGCATCGCCGCAAGATCGCCCCGCAGCACGATGGCCAAATCGCCTCCCTCCGGCGTCAACTCGATCGCACTCACAAGGGAACGCATTACCTGTGCGGCCTCGGCCCGCGTGTCTTCGCGTCCGAGAGCTTCGCTCAGCGAGGCGATGCGCGTGCGGTAGACTTCCGCCAGGCTCGGATGCAGCAAGGGCGGTGGCGCCTCCGCTTCAGCGAGCGTGCGCTCAAGCTCACTCTTGCGAGCCTCAAGCGTCTCCATCTCGGCCTTCATTGATGGCTGATACAATCCGTCTTTGATGGCGCTGATCATCCCGCGGATCTGCCTTTCGACCCTGGGCAACTCCGAATGCGCGGCTTCGAGCGAAGCTCCGGCTTCCATCCGAAGCCGGTTCACCTCCCGAGTGAATTCGGCACAGAACTCGCCGAACAGCACAGGCTCGATGAGATGCTGGCGAAGTCCGTTCAGCACGGAAGCCTCGAGCGCATCCCGACGGATGTTCATCCGATTGTCGCACGTGCCCTTGTTGCGGGCCGACGCGCAGCCCAACAGGTCCTTGGAAATCATCGCATAACCGCCGCCGCAACACCCACAGCGCGTCAGGCCGGCGAACAGGTGTTTGGGCCGACGACGTTCGTTAAGTGGGTTCGCCGCCATCTCTCGCTGGGTGATCTGCAAGGACGCTTGCCGCTCGCGCACCGATCGCCAAAGCGCGTCATCAACGATACGCAGTTCGGGCACGTCTTGGACGACCCACTCAGATTCCGGGTTGGGTCGCGCGATCCTCTTGCCCGTGTCTGGATCCCTCAGGAAGCGCTGCCTGTTCCAGATCAGGCGTCCTACGTAAAGCTCATTGTTCAGCACCCCATTGCGACGCTGGACGTTGCCGTGGATCGTGCTGGCGCCCCAGGCATGGCCTTGTGGGCCCGCTATCCCAGCCGCGTTCAGGTCGAGCGCGATCCCGCGCGATGAACGGCCGGTCGCGTATTCACGAAAGATACGCCGGACGACCTCAGCCTCCGCCTCATTGACCTGACGCTCGCCCGGGGTGTGGTGCCCGTCTGCGCCCCTGGTCCGCACGACGTCATAACCGAAGCACAGCCCGCCGCCGGCCTTTCCTTTTTCGACCCGTCCCCGCTGACCGCGGCGCGTCTTATCGGCCAGGTCTTTCAGGAAAAGGGCATTCATCGTGCCCTTGAGACCGATATGCAGGTGCGAAACGTCGCCCTCGGACAGGGTGACGATCCTCACGCCAGCAAACTCCATACGTTTGAACAGCCCAGCGATGTCTTCCTGGTCCCGGCTCAACCGGTCCATTGCCTCGGACAGCACTACCTCAAACCGACGACGCTGTGCATCTTGGATCAATTCCTGAATGCCGGGACGAAGCAAGGATGCGCCGGAGATGGCCCGGTCGCTGTAGCTGTCGACCACCGTCCAGCCCTGCTTCGCTGCATGCAGGCGGCACAGCCGCAACTGGTCCTCGATCGAAGCGTCACGCTGATTCTCGGACGAGTAACGAGCGTAAAGGGCGACTTTGAGCATGGACCCACCCGGCCGTCAGTCGCGGCTGCGGTCCGCGTCGCGACGAGCCTCTTCAAGGTAGTCCCGGGCAGCCTGCCTGGCCAGCATCTTTACGAGTTCGGTCAACCTCGGGTCGGATGGCGCGTTCGCGTCCTTAGCTAACTGAAGAGCTCCGGCCGAACTGGTGTCGGGTTCAGGCGTGTTAAATCGGCGTTGGCGCAGCATGGACGAGGCCACCGGTTCACATGAAAGTCGCTTCCTGTGACCTTGGCGTTGACGCGAGCTGTACGGAAGGGCTTCAAAGATGTGCGAGGATCACGGCGCAGAATAAAGAGTGTTAGACAGCAGAGACAGGCTGCCGACGTCAATAGAATGATTTCGGCTAGCTTGGCGTGCATTTGCGAAGGGTTACGGTGGGAGTTGGCCACCGACGAGGAGCTCGCAATTGTGTGCGCTCCGTGGCTCGACACCGCCCTCCCTATCGATAGCCTCACATTCATCATGATCCATTCCCTGTCTCACGTGAACCGCCAAAAACCGGCGCTATCCAGTGCGCCCTGACGGCGTAGGTCACCAACGGAGGGAGTTTTCGTCCAAAGAATTATCAGTTGACATGTGCGGTCTGCGTCCCCCGGCATCTCGACGATCCGGGATCAGGTGGCGCGGGTTAAGCGCTCATGGCGTTGCACCGGCTTGTCTGCCCGAGCTTCACCGACGCCGTCGACGCTGATTTACCAAGTTACTTCGACACGAGCCCGCACGCGGGCTTCCTTCGATCGGTGGCCCGCCGTGGCGTCGATCGTCACCTGCTGCACCTGATCAAGGGATGGCTCGTCGCTCCGGCCCAGAAGCGAGATGTGGCTGGGCGCGGCGCATGAGTGGGGGACGCTATCGACACGTCGGCACGCCTCAGAGCGCTGTCCTGAGCCCGCAACTGTTCAATATTTGCATGAACCTCTTTCTGAAGCATTGTTGGCTGACGGGTCGGCACGATGTGTTCCAGGCACGCGTCATTTCCTACACCGATGGCTTCGTCATTCGCGGGCACCCGGTCGAGGCTCTGGCGTGGGCTGGGATGCCCCGCCTCGGGCTGACGGTCAACGAGGCGAAACCTCGGTGAAAGACGCCCACCAGGAGAGCTTCGATTTTTGGGCTGCAAATTCGGCCCGTATCGCTTCCGCAAGGACAGCCGTTGGTAACTGGGCGTACATCCGTCCAAGAAAAGCGTACGGCTTCCCAAGGCGAAGATCGGCGAACTCCTGGCGCCCGGCACCAAAATCCCTGGCCGGCGGTCTGCCGATAGTTGAACGGGCTTCTGCGTGGCTAGAGTCTGTCAGCACTGAACGGAATCGGTGAGGGGTGGCATCGGGATCGTTTTGTGATTCAGTTTGGCGGTTCTGTGAAAAGGCTCACCATGCCGTCGTCCTTGTCTCTTGACCTGCTTAGTCGGATTGCCGGAGCGGTGGCGGCTGGCGAGACGGTACGCGCCGCGGCAGCGCGGTTCGGCGTATCGCCGACGAGCGCCTCTCGGCCGAGGAGTAGCGCTTGGAATTTTCACTGCCGGAGCTTCGGCTTCAGAAAGGGATCGGTCCGCAGTGCTTCGCCCGGCTTGCAGGACGGGCGCTCGAC
>JAYVMK010000139.1:0-2556 GCA_043758995.1 Lichenibacterium sp.
GACGAGCGCTCTTACGTTGATATCGAGGTTGCGCTTCTCGCCCGCGAGCAGGAAAAAGTCAGATTAGAGCAAGCCCTTCTCGAAGGACAGGCTGGACTAGCGACGCTTGCCGGCGCCGGTATGCCGCAGTTTGCAATCGAGCCGGAGGCGCCACCGGCCGATCCGCTTGGCCTCTTCCGCGAGGTAGCTCAATGAATGCCTTCCTGCCTTGCTGATGTCTCTCTCGCTCACACCGGCTTCAGCAGCCGAAGAGGGTAGCGTCCTCGTCTCCACCATGGCGCCCCGTCAGGGCAGTTTGCCCGATATCATCACCGCATACGGGACGGCCGTTCCGGCGCCCGACAGCAGCATGACGATCAGCCTACAGAGCCAAGGCCGCGTGTTGCGTTTCGACGTAACGCCAGGCGAAGCGGTCAAGGCCGGGCAGTCCCTGCTCGAATTCGGCATCTCCGAATCGGCACTTCGGAAGCGAACGCCAAGCGGAAACAGCGCTGCAAACGGCTAAGGTCGAACGCGCCCGCATCGCCCAGCTTCTACAGCAGCAGCTCGCGACCAATGACCAGCTCACACGTGCAGATAAGGCCGTCGCCGACGCCGAAACGACACTTGACACCTTGAAGAAATCGGGTTCCGGGCAACCCAACCTCACGATCAAAGCGCCCTTCGACGGTGTCGGTGTCAGCTATCCCGGTCGCGCAGGGGGACACGATCGCGCCCGGTGCACCGATGATGGCGCTCATGCGGGAGGACGGGCTGGTCGTGAGAATCGGCATCGAACCGACGCAGCGGTTTCGCCTGAAGCACGGTGACCCCGTGGTGTTGCTGCCTATGACGAGCGGCGGCGCATCAGCGTCCGGCTCCCTTCTCCGGATCGGCGGTATGCTCAACCCGAAGACACACCTCATCGACGCCGATGTGGCGACGCCAACGCATGTCCTGCCCGGCGCGGCCTTCAAGGCCCAAATCACCGTCGGCCAATTCGACGGCTTCATCGTGCCGCGAGATGTGGTACTAAGCGACGCCAAGGGCGCCTATCTCTTCCAGACTGACGGCGGCAAGGTGCATCGCGTCGCCGTGACGATCGTCGGCAGCACTGGCGATCAGTCGGCGGTCACAGGCGCGATCGACCAGGCGAAGGCGGTCGTGCTCCAGGGCAATTACCAGTTGGAGGACGGCATGGAGGTGCGGTTCAATGAGACGTCGGGAACCGGGCCAGCAGCCCCGGTCAAACAATGAGCTTCGTCGCCGTCGCCGAGCGTCATACGCGCTCGATCGTTTTCGTCGCCTTGGCCTTGGTCTTGGCCGGAGTCGTGCAGGCGGTTCGCCTCCCCATCGGCCTGTTTCCGCAGGTTTCGTTTCCCCGCGTCGTCATCTCGCTCGACGCCGGCGATCGGCCGGCGAATCAAACCGCCGTGCTCGTCACGCGTCCCGTTGAGGAAGCGATCCGTGGGATTCCAGGCGTTAGCAACGTCCGCTCGCGGACGACACGCGGCTCGTCCGAGATATCGATCGACTTCGGTTGGGGTCGCGATATGGTCGCGGCGACGCTGAACGTCGATTCGGCGGTAGGCAAAGTCCTGCCGGGCCTGCCGATCGGCACGCGCTACGACGTGCGCAGGATGGATCCGACGGTCTTTCCAATCATCGCCTACGCGCTGGTGTCGAACGATATGTCCCCGGTGGCCCTGCGCGATCTCGCGCAATATCGAATCGTGCCGCTCCTCTCCGGGATCCCGGGTCTCGCCAAGGTCGCCGTCCAGGGCGGCGAGCAGCGGGAGATCGAGGTCGAGGCCGATCCGCACAAGCTTGATGCCTATGGCCTCGGCTTCAGCGATGTGACGGCCGCGCTCGCGGGCGCCAATGTGCTTCAGGCCGTCGGCAAAATTGAGGACCACGACAAACTCTACCTCGTCGTGTCCGATCACACGCTGGCGACGCTCGACAAGATCCGCGACGTCGTGGTCCGCACGGATACCGCCGGTGTCGTGCGGCTCCGCGACCTTGCGACCGTCAAGAAGGCTTCGTTCCGCAATGGATCCGCGACGTCGAGGACGGAAAACCGGCTGTGCTCTTTAACGTCTATGAACAGCCGGATGGCAACGCGGTGCAGATCGCCGCCGCCGTGAAGGCTGCCCTCTCCGGTTTCAAGCTGCCGGCCGGCGTCGTATTAAAGAACTGGTACGATCAGAGTGAACTCGTGCTGCAGTCGGAGACGAGCGTGCGCGACGCCGTGCTGATCGGCCTGGCGCTTGCCGGGTTGGTCCTGTTCATCTTCCTTCGCAATTTGCGCCTGACGCTCATCGCGATGATCGTCGTACCTGCGACATTGGCGACGACGATCCTGCTCCTCGGCGTGATGAAGCTGAGCTTCAACATCATGACGCTCGGCGGCATCGCCACAGCCGTGGGCCTTCTGATCGATGACGTCATCGTCATGGTCGAGCATATCGCGCGAAGAGCCGCGCCGCGTCCCGCAGGTGCACAAGGCGACGAGCCCACCGGCGAGTCGGTGGTGATGGCGGCGGCGCGCGAGTTCATGACGCCGCTCACCGGCTC
>JAYVMK010000140.1:0-7858 GCA_043758995.1 Lichenibacterium sp.
CGACGTCGAAAACCTGTGTCGACAACGACGGAGCCACTTTCTGTGTTCGCTTTCAATTCGGAGTTTTGCTCAAGCGAATTATTTTCGGACGGAGAAGACGGCGCTCCGCTTGGCGGTGGTTGACATTCATCCATAGCAGATGACCTCCGAAGGTACGTACTCCCCACAAGCGCACAACAAGGTCTTTGCGGGCACGGTCACATGGGTCGGCAACGGACAGGTGCTCGTAGCGGCATGACAGCGAGCTCCAGCCTTAGCTACCGCTAAGGTCATACCCGGAGCAATATCCAGGCGCAATCGCTCGTCCGAGCAGCGGCCGAGCACCCCGACCGAAGGCGAAGATCGCTTGAGTCTCGATCTTCCCCGTTCCCTTCATCGAAGCGCAGGCAGAATGGACGCGCACGGGAAGCTGGAGCGCCCTACCCTTGGCTCGACGGTATAGGTAGGCGTTGTCAATAAGTTGGCTGCTTACTGTTCAATGGGGCCTGGTGATTAGGTTGCCGATCCAGCGTTATCGCCTGCAGCATATTCACAACTTTACCTCGATGATCATTCTTCAAAGAAGGAGATAGCTTCAGGGCATCTTCGTTAGTATCATAGCTTGCGCTCAGCATTCCGCATGCAGCAAGGTCCTGTAAGATAGCGTCGGCAACAGCTTCGATCTGGACGAACACGTGGTCACCGTCTTTTGGCTCGTGGATCAACGGGCAGGTAGGGGTGTTCATGAGTTCAAACAGTGTTCGTCCGACTCTTCGACGAAACCACTCTCCAGGGCTATGGAATAACGCTTTGTTATACCGGTCGTTCGGATCGCCGGAATTGTGCAATTCTTCCGTCGCTTTCAAAATCTCTGATGGAGAGCCATTCCTGCGTGATTCAAGAACAGCCTTCACGAGAGGAGGTAAAGCATCATTGATGTAGTGTGTCACAGTGAGACCTTATGAGGTTGTACAAGCGCCATCATAGCGAGTGGAAAGTAGGTTGTGGAGAGCGGACCTAAGTGTCTGTCCGGCAAGGGAATTGCACGTTGAAACCGATGCTGTGATTACGACGAAGTTGCAAATTCAGACGAAGTACGCGTGGATACCTCCACAACGATGGAACACGGCCTCAACCGCCTGCCCTGGGACAACCTGGGTCAGTCCGGTACAACTTCCCGTGGCAATCGTGTCCCCGGCCTGGAGTGACACCCCCCGAGCCTGCAGCGACTGCGCAAGCGCGACAACCGCCCGGATCGGATGACCGAAGATCTCGGTCCCATGGCCTGTCGCCAGCTCGTTGCCACCTATGCGAAGCGAGACCTCGACGGCTTCGAGACTCACTTGGTCCCAATCCTCGATCGAACCGCCAAGAACGCATGCGATGTCGAGAGCGAAGTCGGCCGTCGCGGACCGATCGTTGAGGGGAACGTCCGAAGCCGCGCGTCGGCCCAAAACCTGCAAACCCATGCGGCAGGATATGATGGAGTCCGATACGGATCTGAGGTTGACTGGCCACCTGACCGGCGCGCCGATGACGAAGACGAACTGGGCTCCGACGCCAATCGTCCCGTAGGGCAGGCGTATGGTCGACCCGGAGTCGTAGACGTAATCTTCGATCAACCGGCCCACGATCGGCTCGGAGCAGTTCAGAAGCCTCGACGTAGTGTCTGTCGTCGCAGCGATCGTGTAGCCGACAGGCGTGCCTCCGAGATAGTCGAAAGCGGCATCTTGGACCTCCCGCGCATCCTGCATCGATCCGATCCAGTGCAGATCGACGTCACCCGCGCTGTGCGCACGACGCGCCACCGATAGGGCAGCGGCGCATCGGTCCAAATCATCTTGAAACATGACGCCAAGCATTTCGATGCGCGGTAGTTCAATCCTCATTACCACAATCACACACAATGTCAAAAACACCACAGGATTTTTATACTTTGCGGCCTGGACCTATCTCGATCCTTGATGCCAAAGCGCTCATCCTATGCTTCAGACCATAAAGGTCGCACGGAACCGAAACCAGTGTTGGATCTCATGCAGTCCGATCAGCAAGAATACCCTCCCAGTCAAGCGAACCACGCCGCCTTCCTGGTCGGCCAGGACGGGGAGGGACACTGGCTCGCAGTCGAGACCCACGGTCTGGGTGGCGGCATCTTCAAGAGCCGTGACAAGGCTGTCCAATACGCCCGGGACGAGACCCATCGCTTGCCGGGCGCGGTTCGGTTCGTCGAAGAACCGATCCGCCTCTTCGTGTCATGAACTGGTGGAGGCCGAGGCTATGTTCCTTCAGGGCTCGATGACGGCGCTGGCAACCCCGTTCACCTCCGACGGCCTGGATCAGGCCACTTTCGAAAACTTCGTCGCGTGGCAGGTGTCCGAGGGCACCAGTGGTCTGGTGCCCTGCGGTACGACGGGCGAGGCGCCCACGCTGACGGCGGGTGAACGATACAGATTGATCCGCATCTGCGTCGAGTGCGCAGCGGGAACGGTTCCCGTCATCGCCGGCACCGGATCGAACTGCACGGCGACCACCATCGAGCAGACCCGCGCGGCGAAGACGGCCGGCGCCGATGCGGCCCTGATCGTCACGCCCTACTACAACAAGCCGACGCAGGAGGGGCTCTTCCGCCATTATGAGGCGGTAGCGGCTTCGGTCGACATTCCCATCATCCTCTACAACGTGCCAGGACGCACCGGCGTAGATCTCCACCCAAGTACGGTCGAGCAACTCGCGAAGATTCCATCGATCGTGGGTATCAAGGACGCGAGCGGCGACGTCGATCGACCTCGCGTCACCTCCCTCGTGACCGGACCGCGTTTCATCCAGTTGAACGGCGACGACGCAGGCGCCGTCACGTTCAATCTGGCGGGAGGGCGGGGTGGCATATCGGTGGTGTCGAACCTCGTCCCCTCGCTGTGCTGCGACCTCCAGCAGGCTTGCCGAACCAAGGATTGGGCGAAAGCCAGGGCAATCGAGCATCGTCTGAAGCCGCTCTTCCACGCGCTCGCGAGGGAGACCAACCCTGGCCCCGTCAAACACGCGCTCTCGCTTCTCCATCCGGGCTTTTCACGCGAGACCCGATTGCCGCTGGTCGGCGTGCTGCCGAGCACGGCGGCGGAGATCGCGAAAGCCCTGTTCGACCTGGGGCTTCTGCCCGCAACGCAAGCCGCGCCGACGTGGGACAGTCGGGCCCGTCTCGGCGAGCCTCACTTGACGGCTTGGCGAGCCGAGTGACGCTACGACGTCAGCCACGCTCGCTCGCCGTTAGAAGCGCATGGGCTCTCGCCGGGTCGTGGCACTTGCGGAGGGACACCTTCGTCTCTTCGGACCTGAGCCGTCTCGCCACGCAGGCGAGAGCGTTGAGGTGGTCGCCCTGAGCTTGTGCCGGGAGCAGGAGGAGGAAAACGAGGTCGACCTTCTGACCATCTATGGCGTCGAAATCCATCGGTGTCCGCAGGCGGGCGAAAAAGCCTATCGGCTCCGTGACGTGCGCCAAACGCGCGTGCGGGATCGCGATACCGGCTCCCATTCCGGTCGAGCCAAGCTGTTCGCGGCTGTTCAGGGCCTCGGCAATGACCGCAGCCGGGATCCCTGCCGTTTCCGCCGCACGTCCTGCCAGTTCGTCTAACAGTCGCCTCTTGTCCGCGACACGCAGGTCGAGAACGACGTGTCCGGGCGCCAGAAGGTCACCGACTGTCATAATTTGTCTGGCCCGTTCCTCGGCCCTTTGCGGGCGAACTCTTTCCAGGTTCATTGCCTTGCATCCAAATCATCCAAGGCCCGGAGCCTGTAGCCGACGCCCGTCTCAGTGAGGATATATCGAGGCTGTTCGGGCACCGGTTCGAGCTTCTGCCTCAGTTGTCGTACATAGACTCGCAGGTATTGAGAGTCCGTCGAGCTTCCCCAGACCTCCCGCAGGATGTGGGCATGGGTGAGGACCTTGCCGGCATGCAGCACCATCAGGCGCAGCACCTCGTATTCCTTGGGCGACAGCTTGATGTCCTGGTCCGCCATCCTGACGTGACGGCGAACGAGGTCCACCGATAGGTCGTCGACCCTGAATATCGGGCGTTCGCCTTGGGCGGCGAGTTGGTGGCGCAGCGCTGCGCGAAGCCGCGCCAGAAGTTCGTTCATTCCAAACGGCTTGGTCACGTAATCGTCGGCGCCGAGATCGAAGGCCTCGACCTTTCCGGCCTCGTCGCCGCGGCTCGACAGGACCACGACCGGAACGATGTCGTTGCGCTCCCGGATGATGCGCAGGAGTTCGTGCCCCTTCATGTCCGGAAGCCCGAGGTCGAGAATTATGAGATCGAACGTCTCACGACCGATTACGTCGAGGGCCGCCCGCCCATCGGCCGCTTCGAAAACGGTGTAACCCTGCGACGAGAGACCCATGCGCAGCAGTTTGCGAATGGGAGGCTCGTCATCGATGGTCAGGATGCGGGCGGAGGGCATGCGTGGTGTTTCCGGGCGGCGTGGGGCAGCGCTTCGAGGCACAGGGCGTAGCGATGGAGGCGCAACGGGCGGCGGGTCGGTAGGCTGGGTCATGCGGCTTCCGTCACGCGACGAGCGGAGACCGGTACAGGAAAGGCCAGGGTGAGAGTGGCGCCAGTTCGGTCCGTACGGTTGGAGGCCGTGATGGTCCCGCCCATCGCCTCGATGAACCCGCGCGCGATGGCGAGGCCGAGGCCGGTGCCGGCCCGCACGCGATCGCCTTTGCGGGCCCGGTAGAACTTGTCGAAGATCCGATCGACGTCTTCGACCGGAATGCCGTCACCCTCGTCCAGGATCTGCAGGTGGACGAGAGAGCCCTCCTGCCAGCTCTGCACGCGGATCGTCGTGCCCTCGGGCGCATATTTGGCGGCATTGTCGAGCAGGTTGAAGAGCGCCTGCTCGAACAGCACCGCATCGAGTTGTAGCGGGGCCAGGTCGGGCGCGGTTTCCACCTCGATCCGGTGGCCGGTGAGGATCTTGTCCGCCCGTCGCAGCGCCGTGCCGACGATCTCGCCGACGTCGTGCTCCCCGAGGTTCGGCGCCACCGCACCGGCCTCAAGCCGCGTCATGTCGAGCAGGTTGGCGATGAACCTGTTCAGCCGCTCGGCCTCGTCGATGACGGTCGAGAGCAGATCGGTCTTGGTCTCGGCATCCAGCGATCCATCGAGGTCGCGCATGGTAGTGGCGGCGCCTAGGACGGAGGCCAGCGGCGTCCTGAGGTCGTGCGAGATCGAAGTCAGCAGCGCTTGGCGCAGTTTGTCAGTCTCGGTCAGCAGCTTGGCACGGTCGAGGTCCTCGACGAGCCGGACGCGCTCGATGGCGAGAGCGCCCTGGTCGCTCAAGGCGTCGAAGAGCCGTCGCTGCTCGGGCGTCAGAATCGGGCCAGAAGCGTCGTTGTCGATCCCCAAGACGCCGATCGGGCCCCGACTGGTGTGCATGGGCAGGAACAGCCGCTTGGCGCCCGGCAGCGTGTCGGCGCCGCGCCCGGCCGGGCGATCGTTGTCGAAGCACCATTTCGCGGCCCCGATATCGGCCTCGTCGAGCTGATCCTCCGGCGGGTAGCCGGCCTTGACGGTGATGCGGCCGTTGTCCGGCAGCAGGATCACCACCCTGACCTTCAGCATCGAGGCGACCTGGAAGACGGTCGCCCAGAGCACGTCGTCGAGGTTGCCGCAACTTGCAAGCTTGCGGCTGAAGCCGTAGAGGGCTTCCGTCGATCGGGCGCGCCCCTGGGCGATGATGGCTTCCGACCGTGTCCGGGCGGCGAGGTTCGACACCAGCACGGCCACGACGGTGAAAAAGAACAGGGCCGCGATGTTGCTCGGATCGGTGATGGTGAAGGTGTAGAGCGGCGGCAGAAAGAAGAAGTTGTAGCAGAGCGAGCCGCCGACCACCGCCGCCAGCGACGGGAACAGACCGAAGCGGACCGCCACCACAACCACGGCGGTCAGGAAGACGACCTCCACCGTCTGCACGGCGAAGAAGCGCTGCACCACTTCCGCGATCCCGAGCGCCAGTGCGACGGCGAGACCGGCCGCAAGGTAGGGTTTGACGTCGAAGGTCGGGCGCTCGGCGGCCGAGCGGACGGTCTTGGTCGGGATTGGCTCGGCGTTCGCCAGGGCCTCGCCGGCGATGACATGGACGCTGATGTTGCCGGAGCGGCGCACGAGATCCTGCACCACGGACCCATGCCAGAGTTCGAACAGTTTCGACCGTTCGGACTTCCCCGTGACAATATGGGTGACGTTGTTGTCGCGCGCATAAACGATGACGTCGTCGGCGACACGCCGGCCGGCGCCCGGGACCGTCACGGCCTCGCCACCGAGGCGATCGGCGAGGCGCAACGTATCGGCGATGCGATCGCGCTCGACGTCGGTGAGCTGCAGGCTTCGCAGCCCCTCGATCGACAGCGCCACCCAGGGTGCGCGAAGGCGGTCGGCGAGGCGCTTGGCGTAACGCACCAGGCCGGCGCAGCGCGGATCCTCGCTGATGCAGACGACCACGCGCTCGCCGGCCGCCCAGGGCCCCGTGATGGCGTGGGCCTGCATGTGATGGAGAAGCTGGTCGTCGACGCGCTGCGCGGTGCGACGCAGGGCGAGTTCACGCAGAGCCGTCAGGTTGCCGGTCGAAAAGAAATGCTGCAACGCGCGTTCAGCGTGCCGGGGAAGGTAGATCTTGCCCTCGCGCAGCCGCTGCAGAAGGTCGTCGGGTGCGATATCGATGACCTCGATATCGTCGGCGAGGTCGAGGATAGCGTCAGGGACCGTTTCTCGCACCCGAACGCGAGTGATCTGTGCCACCACATCGTTGAGGCTCTCGACATGCTGGATGTTCAGCGTCGTAAAGACGTCGATGCCGGCGGCGAGCAGTTCCTCGACGTCCTGGTAGCGTTTTGGGTGGCGGCTTCCCGGCGCGTTGGTGTGGGCCAGTTCGTCCACGAGTGCCACCTGCGGATGGCGCGCGATGATGGCGTCGAGGTCCATCTCGTCGAGTGTACCGCCCCGGTACTCCACCATGCGGCGGGGCATCACCTCGAGCCCCTCGACGAGGGCCTGGGTCTCGGCGCGGCCGTGCGTCTCGACGACGACCGCAACGATATCGAGCCCCTCGCGCAGTTTCGCGTGGGCGGTCGTCAGCATTTCGTAGGTCTTGCCGACCCCCGGCGCTGCGCCGAGGAAGATCTTGAGGCGACCGCGGCGGCGGTCTTCGCGATGCGCCTCCGCCAGGAGAGCGTCGGGCGACGGGCGCTTGTCTCGGATATCGGCCATGGTCATCCTTCGCCGATGAAGCCGACGCACTGACCGTGCGCCGACCTAGAGGTCGTTACTTCTGGCCGAGCGTGTCGAGGGCCATGTTGAGGGCGAGAACGTTGACACGGGGTTCGCCGAGAAGCCCGAGTGTCCGGCCCTGAACCGTCTGCTCGACAAGCTGCCGCACTTGGTCGGTCGACACGTTGCGGGCCTTGGCGACCCGCGGCACCTGGAAGGCAGCGGCTTCGGGGGAGATGTCCGGGTCGAGACCTGAGGCCGAAGTGGTGACGAGATCGGCCGGGATGGGCCCGTCCGGGTTCTCCGCCTTCAGCTTGTCCATG
The DNA here is from genome assembly GCA_043758995.1 of Lichenibacterium sp. Classification (GTDB taxonomy): domain Bacteria; phylum Pseudomonadota; class Alphaproteobacteria; order Rhizobiales; family Beijerinckiaceae; genus Lichenihabitans. Next base: position 7,565 of record JAYVMK010000140.1, read on the forward strand.
TCGCCCTGGACGCGGTCGACCAGCGCCTTGTTGGTCGGTCCGAGGTTCGAGCCTGCGGAATTGTCGGCCGCATAGGGCACCGGCACGGTCTTTGTCGGGTCCTTCGGGTCGGGCTCCGTCGTCGCCGAGAGACGGCCGTGGAAGTAGCGGGCATCGGCGAAGGACTGACCGATCAGGGCCGAGCCGATCACCTTGCCGTCCTTGTCCTGAAGCAGGCTGCCCTGCGACTGGAAGGGGAAGAGCGTCTGCGCCACGCCCGTCATGGCGAGCGGGTAGACGAGGCCGGTGATCGCC
>JAYVMK010000141.1:0-2540 GCA_043758995.1 Lichenibacterium sp.
AGAGCGACGCCGGCCACGGCTTGCGCCCAACGCGCCTGCAGGTCATCGCGACGATCGAACCGGAGCACCGGCGCGCGTGCAAGAGCCTCGGGCGTTGGGCCGTCGGCAAAATGCGCAGCGACAAAATCCGGGCTCGCCGTGGCGGCGTAGGGCAGGGCGCCGAGCGGGCGCGTTCGGCACCCTTGAACCGGCACGGGATCGGCGGTGACGGCCGCCAGCACTTCGCCGGTGCGCAGTCGCTCGGCCGTGTGATCCTCGGCCTCCAGCACGATGTCCATCAGCGCGCCGCTTCTGCGCGCGAAGGCCGTCGCGGCCGGCAGGAACCAGGTCCCGAGGCTGTCGGCGTTGACGGCGACCCGCAAGGTCAGCCGCCCCTCCTGTCCGGCGCCGGCGAGCCCCGGCAGGTTGGCGGCGACTTCGCTCTCGAGCAAGCGGACACGGTCGACATGAGCGCAAAGCTGCGCTCCGGCTGCGGTCGCGAGACAGGGTTGACCACGCTGCACCAGGATGGTGCCGACCCGTTCCTCCAGCGTCCGCACCCGCTGCGAAACCGCCGATGGCGTAACGCCCAGGATGCCGGCCGCGCGTTCGAAACTGCCCTCGCTGATTACGGCGGCCAGGGCGGAGAGCGCCGCATAGTCCAGCATCGGCTTAAGCCCCGCTACATCCGCCTAAGGCGATTGAGCTGGTCTACATTGGCCGCGTTCAGCAAACCACGTCCATGTGGATCTTCTCCTCCGCCGCGAGCGGCTTCGCTCTCACGGCCTCCCTCATCGTTGCAGTGGGAGCGCAGAATGCCTTCGTGTTGCAGCAGGGGCTACGGCGCGAGCACGTCGGTGCCGTTGTGCTCTTCTGCGTCGCGGCCGACATCACCCTCATGTCGGTCGGCGTCGCCGGGCTCGGCACGGCGGTCGGTCACCTGCCCGGCCTGACGGTGACGTTGACGATCGTCGGTGCCGCGTTCCTGGCCTGGTACGCCTTCGGGGCGTTTCGACGCGCCATCCGTCCCGACGTCATCGCGAGCGACACGATGAACCAAAACATTCCGCTGCGCACGGCGCTCCGACGGTCCGCCGGGTTCACCTTCCTGAACCCGCACGTGTACCTCGACACGGTGCTGCTCATGGGTTCGGTCAGCGCCGCCCTGGCGGGAGAGCAGCGGCCTGGCTTCCTGCTCGGCGCTTCGCTCGCCAGCGCGACCTGGTTCCTGGCGCTCGGCTATGGGGCGCGCCTGCTCGCGCCGGTGTTTCGCAAGCCAATGGCCTGGCGCATGCTCGACGCCGCGGTCGCCCTCATCATGGCGGTGCTGGCCGTTACGCTGGTCCGGCAGGCGGTGGCGGGCTCGGCGTGAGCGTTTCCGAAGCCGACAGTTGAGAAAACTGCCGCGAATCTCCTGCCCCGGTGCGGCTGACCGGCTTGGGTCAGGAGCCTGACCTCAGTCCGTCATCACCAGTGCCCAGAACGTCTTGTAACGGGTACCCGGGGCGCTCGCCGCCGCGATGCCGATGCGACGGATGGGGCGATAAAGCAGGTTGGCGTTGTGTCCCGCCGAGTGCTGCCAGCCGAGCAGCGCCCGGTCGAAGCTCGGATAGCCGGCCGACACGTTCTCGGCTTCGGCTCCGCGCCGCACTCCCTCGGCCGAGACCCGGACCGACAGGGCGCCCGCCACCGTGTGGCTGAGCTGATTGGCCCGCGCCATGGCGTCGGCCTGCCGCTGCGCCACACGCGTCAAGGCGGGATCGACCTCGACGGCGCCGAGCCCATGCGCTTGGCGATAGACCGCAATGGCGTGCCGCGCCGCTTCGCTATCGACCGCCAGCGGTCCGACACCGACGATCTCGGGCCGGTCCCCGATCGTCGGCACGGCCGAACAGCCCGCGAGAGCCAGGACAGCCAGGACAGCCAGGGCCGCCCAGGCCGTCCTCATCCGTCTCGTCAGCAAACCGCAGGGATCATTTCAGGAAGACGTAGATGTCGACCTCGAGCGAATTGTCGTCCGAGCTCTTGGTTCGGTTGAGATATTCCTCGGCGAACATGTTCTTCGCTTCCAGACCCTTCTCGTCGAGATAGGCCGTGATCGCCTCGTAAGTGGAATCGATGTCGTCATAGGCGCTGCGGTGCTGGAACTTCATCACCTTGCCGCCGGGCGACTGGCCGAAGGAGATGTCGGCCGCCATGTCGGCGGGCTTCTGACCCGGATCGCCCGCCACCGGAACCATGGCGGTGAACTTGAAGCCTGCGTCGTCGGTCTCGGTGAAGACCGCCATCGGATGGCCGGTGGGCTGGGTCTTGGCCTTGGCCAAGGCATCGTTGAGCTTGGTGAAGCTGTCGTTCAGCGTCTTGAAGCCGTCGTCCCAGGTCGATTGCCCCGAGAGCTGCACCACGGGATGGGTCGCCAGCGTCATCGTCTGGCTGATCGTCGTGTCGGGCGGAGAGGCGGGATTGACCGCCGTATCGGGCGCCGCAGCGGCCGGAGGCGTGGTGGCGGCCGGCCCCGCCGGAGCCGCGGTCGCGGCCGGTGGGGCGGCGGGAGCCGTCGG
>JAYVMK010000142.1:0-7687 GCA_043758995.1 Lichenibacterium sp.
GTTTCATCTTTGCCTCCTCGCGTGACAGCCCCGGGCGCGAGTTCCACGGGGCGCGACAGGAACGGTGCGCCGCGGCTCTTGGTTGCCGGAAGGCATTCAGGTCGACCGCGCTGCATCCGGATGAACCCGCCCGCACCATCGTCGCATTGACGCGCCGCAGGGCTGGTCCCTACATCGGTAAAGACAAGATCGGGAGGCGCGGGACGTTTGGAACGAGTGGCGGCGGCATCGCGCAAGGCGCCCGAGGGCGGCGTCCGGGTCGGGCTTTTCGTGACCTGCCTCGTCGACCTGTTCCGGCCCTCGGTCGGGTTCGCGGCGGTGAAACTGCTGCAGGACGCGGGCTGCATCGTCGACGTGCCGACCCAGACCTGCTGCGGCCAACCGGCCTACAACTCGGGCGACCGCGCCACGACGGCGGCCATTGCCACGCAGGTGATCGACGCTTTCGCGGGCTACACCTATGTGATCGCGCCGTCCGGCTCGTGCGCCGGAATGATCAAGCGCCATTACCCCGAGCTGTTCTCGGACGATCCCAACATGCTGGTGAAGGCCGAGAACCTGGCGGCCCGCACCTATGAACTCGTCTCTTTCCTCACCGATGTGATGAAGGTCGCCCGCGTCGACGCCGCTTTCGATGGCGCCGTGACCTACCATGACGGCTGCTCCGGCCTGCGCGAACTCGGCATCCACGACCAGCCGCGCCGTCTGCTCGGCACGGTGCGCGGCCTCGATCTCGTCGAATCGAAGAACACCGACGTCTGCTGCGGTTTCGGCGGCACGTTCGCGGTGAAATATGGCGAGCTCTCCAATTCCATCGTCGAGCGCAAGGCTGCGACCGTGGTCGAAAGCGGCGCCCGCACGCTGGTGGCGGGCGACCTCGGCTGCCTCATGAACATCGCCGGCAAGCTGAGCCGGATGGGATCCGACATGGAAGTTCGCCATGTTGCCGAGATCCTAGCCGACATGACCGAGGCGTCGCCCATCGGCGCCCCGCAGACCCCAAAAAGCTAAGATGCCTCTCGCCCGGAGGGCCCCATGACGATTCACCCCACCTCGCCGCAGTTCAAGGACAATGCCCACAAGGCGCTCGAGGACCGCGACCTGCAGAAGGCGTTGGGCCACGTTCGCCAGGCCTTCATCGCCAAGCGTGCCGCCGCCGCCGAGGCGTTGCCAGAGTTCGAAGCGCTGCGGGATTCCGCGCGGGACATCAAGGCCCACACGCTGAAGCACCTCGACCTCTACATCGAGGCCTGGGAGAAGAAGGTCGTCGAGGCCGGCGGTCATGTCCACTTCGCCCGCGACGCCGAGGAGGCGCGGCGTGAGGTGCTCGACATCTGCCGCCGGGTCGGCGCCCGAACCGTTACCAAGGGCAAGTCGATGATCTCGGAAGAGATCGGCCTGAATCAGGCGATCGAGGCGGCCGGCCTCGTACCGATTGAAACCGATCTCGGCGAATATATCGTCCAGCTCCGTGGTGAAGTGCCGAGCCACATCATCGCGCCGGCCGTGCATCTCACGCGCGACCAGGTCGAGGCCGATTTCCGCCGCCACCACACGCATCTCGACGCGGCGCGCGACATCTCCACCCACCACAGCCTGCAGGCCGAGGCCCGGGGCATCCTGCGCGAACGCTTTCTCGCCGCCGATGTCGGCATCACGGGCGCCAACTTTCTGGTGGCCGAGACCGGGACCTCGGTTATCGTGACGAACGAGGGCAACGGCGACCTGACGCAGTTGCTGCCACGCGTCCATATCGTCCTGGCCTCGATCGAGAAGCTCGTGCCGACGCTCGAGGACGTGAGCCAACTCCTGCGCGTGCTGGCGCGCTCCGCCACCGGGCAGGAGATGTCGGTCTACACGACCCTGTCGACCGGTCCGCGCCGCCCCGAGGACCCGGACGGGCCGGACGAATATCATGTCGTGCTGATCGACAACGGCCGCTCCTCCATGCTCGGCACGAGCTTCGAGGAGATGCTGCGCTGCATCCGCTGCGGCGCCTGCATGAACCATTGCCCGGTCTACCATTCGGTCGGCGGCCACGCCTACGGCTGGATCTACCCCGGCCCGATGGGCGCCGTGCTGACGCCGGCGCTGATCGGCGTCGAGACCGCCGGCCACCTCCCCAACGCGTCGACCTTCTGCGGCCGCTGCGAAAGCGTCTGCCCGGTGCGGATCCCCTTGCCAAAGTTGATGAGGCATTGGCGCGAGCGCGAGTTCGAGCGGCATCTGCAGCCTGCGACTGTGCGCAGTGGCCTGCAGCTGTGGGGCTGGTTCGCCACACGGCCGACGCTCTATCGAGTGGCGACCGGCCTCGCCATGCGGGCTCTGCATCTCGTCGGAGCCAACAAGGGCCGCTTCGCCGCGCTGCCATTGGCCAAAGGTTGGACGGACTATCGCGACATGCCGGCGCCTCAGGGCGGCACGTTCCAGAGCCAGTGGAAGAACCGGCGCGCGCCGAACACGAGGGCCGCATGAGCGAGTCGCGCGACACGGTCCTGGGTACGATCCGTCGCTCTCTCGGCGTCACCGGGCGCGAGGCACCCCGCCGCGATGCCGTCGACGGGCGGATCGCGGCGGCGCGGCCGGGCGTCGTGCCGGCGCGCGGCCAGCTGCCCGAAGCCGATCGGCTGAACCTCTTCTGCGACAAGGCCGTAGCTTCCGCGGCTACGGTGGCGCGTGTGGCCAGTGCTGCAGACGTGCCGGGCGAGGTGGCGCGCTTCCTGCGCGACAGCAACCTCCCGGCGACGCTGAGGATGGGAGCGGATCCTACCCTACAGTCGATGCCTTGGAGCGAGACCGTGCTCGACGTCTCGCGCGGTCGCTCCGACGGCTCCGACATCAACGGGCTCAGCCGCGCCTTCGGGGCCGTGGCGGAAACCGGCACGCTGGCGCTGGTGTCGGGGCAGGACAATCCGACGACGCTGAACTTCCTACCGGACAATCATATCGTTGTGATCGAGGCGCGTGACGTTGCGGGCGACTACGAGGCCGTGCTGGCGAGACTGCGCGACCGATACGGCAAGGGCACGATGCCGCGCACGCTGAACTTCGTCACCGGCCCGTCCCGCTCGGCCGATATCGAGCAGCAGCTCATTCTTGGCGCTCATGGCCCGCGACGCTTGCATGTCGTCGTGGTCGAGGGCTGAATTGGACGACGATTCGAACGGATCATTAAGTCGTGCGTTCACGGCAGAGCTGACGCTGTCGCGCCGGCCGGCTTTCGGCCGGATCGCGCTGCATGCACCATCGAGGAGAACGAGTATGAGAATGACGCTTTCGGCCGGCATCGCGGCAGTGGCGCTCCTCGCGGCCTCGCCGGTCCTGGCCTGCGGCACCGGCAAGGTGCTGTTTTCCGACGATTTCAAGCAGGTCGATGCCTCCTGGGGCTTCGACAGCCCCGACGTGCAGGTCGAGGAGGGCAAGGTCAAAGTGAAGCCACAGCCCGACATCTCCAACCTGCTGGTCTACAAGGGCATCCTGTTCACCGATGCCGATTACTGCCTGACGGTGCGGACGCCGAACCAGCTGGCCGACAACGACAACACGATGGCGGGCCCGATCTTCTGGTCCAAGGACTATGACAATTATTACATGTTCATGGTCACGCCGAGCGGCTTCGCCGAGATCACCCGCAAGGTGAACGGCAAGTGGATCGACGTCGTGGAATGGAAGCAGACCGACGACATCAAGCGCCCGGCCGGCTCCAACAATGTGTTGGAGATCAAGACGAACGGCTCCGACATCTCGGCCTACATCAACGACAAGCTTTTCGCGGCCGTCAAAGGCCAGGTTCCGGAAGGTGGCGGGCAGATCGGCATGCGCGCTCAGTCCGAAAAGAACCAGGTCGACACCTGGAAATTTTCGCAGCTCCAGGTTACGGCGATCCCAGGCGCTGCTGTACCCCCGGCCGCTGCCGGACCAGCACCCGCCACCGTGGCGCCCAAGGCTGCCACGCCCTGAGGGCTACGGAAACCGCACTCTTCTGAAATCCGCCTCGGCCAGGTCTGTCCCTGCCGCGGCGGCGATGGTTCAGCCGCCCGTCGTGCTCATCATGCGGCCGACGCGCGGCTTGGCGGCAAGCCGGTCGGCGATGAAATCGTGACCCTTCGGCTTTCGCGAGATCGCTTCGGCGATGGCCGCATCCAAGGCGCCATCCGGATCGGTCGATCGCAGAGCGGCCCTGAGATCGGCCGCGTCGTTCTGCCCGAGGCACATGTAGAGCGTCCCGGTGCAGGTCACGCGCACGCGGTTGCAGCTTTCGCAAAAATTGTGGGTCAACGGCGTGATGAAGCCGACGCGTCCGCCGGTTTCTGCGACCCGCGCATAACGGGCCGGACCGCCCGTCGACACAGACAGCGGCTCGAGTGTGAAGCGTTCCGCCAGGCGATGCCGAACCTCCTCGAGCGACAGGAACTGGTCGGAGCGATCGCCGCCTTCCTCGCCCAGCGGCATCACCTCGATGAAGGTGATCTCCATATCGCGATCATGCGCCCAGGCCACCATGTCGCCGAGCTCGTCCTCGTTGACGCCCTTCAGCGCGACGGCGTTGAGCTTGACCTTGAGGCCGGCGCGCTGCGCCGCCGCCATGCCATCGACGACGCGGTCGAAATCGCCCCAGCGGGTAATGACGCCGAACTTGGCGGCGTCGAGCGTATCGAGCGAGACATTGACCCGCTTGACCCCGCAACCGGCGAGTTCGTCGGCAAATCGCCCGAGCTGCGAGCCGTTGGTGGTCAGCGTGAGCTCATGCAGCGCGCCGGAAACGAGATGGCGAGACAGCTTGCCGAAAAGCTGCATGATATCGCGCCGCACCAAAGGCTCACCGCCGGTGATCCGCAGCTTGCGGGTACCGCGGTCCACGAAGGCGGTACACAGCCGATCGAGCTCCTCGAGCGTGAGGAGATCGCGCTTGGGCAGGAACTGCATCTGTTCCGACATGCAATAGACGCAGCGGAAATCGCAGCGATCTGTCACCGACACCCGCAGGTAGGTGATGGCCCGGCCGAACGGGTCGACCAGGGGCGCGGGGTCGGCGGCGGCGAAACCTGAGGCGGGGACTTGCAGCATGCAGCCTATATAGGCCCGCGACCCGCCCGCAGGAAGCACCTCAGACGTAGTCGGCCGCGACCGTGGCGTCGCGGCGTTCGGGCCGCGCCACCATGTTGACGACGAGGGTCAGCAGCACGGCGACGATCACATTGGCGATCAGGGCATAGATGGCGACATAGGCGGGGACCTGGTAGCCGAATAGCGACAGGACGTAGTTGGCGTTCTTGAACTCGTTGCCGGCGACGACCGCCGAGCCGAATCCCATCCCCACGGCCCAGCCGATGAGCAGCGCCCACGAGTTGAACCAGCGCGTGTAGAGCCCGATCAGCACGGCCGGAAGCGTCTGGATGATCCACACACCGCCGAGGAGCTGGAGGTTGATGGCATATTCCTTGGGGATGCCGAGCACGAAGACGAGCGCGCCGAACTTCACCAGCAGCGACACCAGTTTCGCCATGCGGGATTCTTCGGTCGGCGTGGCGCGCGGGTTGATGAATTCGAGGTGGATGTTGCGCGTCCACAGGTTGGCGGCCGCAATCGACATGATGGCCGCGGGCACGAGCGCGCCGATGCCGATCGCCGCGAAGGAGAAGCCGGCGAACCAGGACGGGAAGATGTCGAGGATCAGCGCCGGCACGGCGAACTGGTTGCTGTAGCGCTTAAAGAGATCCGCGTAGGCGGGGTTGTTGCCGACCCCGATCGCCAGCGCCATGAAGCCCAGCAGAGTCAGGAAGGCCAGCACCAGCGAATAGGCCGGCAGCAGCGCCGAGTTCCGCCGGATGACGTCCCGGGTCGAGGAGGACAGGACCGCCGTGATGGCGTGGGGATACATGAACAGCGCCGCCGCCGAGCCGAGCGCGAGGCTGGCATAGGCGCTGTAGGCCCCGGTGGAGTTGGCCGGCGGGGTCGCCAGGATCAGCTTGGCGGGTGGCACGGCGGCGAAGATCGGCCCGAAGCCGCCGAAGCGGTAGATCACCACGCCGATCGCGGCGAAGATCACCACGTAGATCATCAGGTCCTTGACCACCGCGATCGTGGCGGGGGCGCGCAGGCCGGACGTGTAGGTGAAGGCGGCGAGGATCACGAAGGCGATGAGCAGCGGGAGGTGTCCTACGAGACCCTCGGTCGGGACACCCAGGCCCGCGATGACGACCTCAAGGCCGACGAGCTGCAACGCGATATAGGGCATGGTGGCGAGGAGGCCCGTCAATGCCACGGCCAGCGCCAGCCAGCGGTTGCCGAAGCGGCCGCGCACGAAATCGGCCGCCGTGACGTAACCGTGCCGCCGACACACCGACCACATGCGCGGGAAGAACACGAAGGTGATGGGATAGATCAGCGTCGTGTAGGGCACGGCGAAGAACGCGATGGCGCCGGCGCCGAAGGCCAGGGCCGGCACGGCGATGAACGTGTAGGCGGTGTAGATGTCGCCGCCGATGAGAAACCAGGTGATCAGGGTGCCGAAGGTGCCGCCGCCGAGACCCCATTCGTGCAGCAGATCGAGGTCGCCCTTGCGCCAGTTGGCGGAGGCGAAACCCAGAAACGTGACGCCTGCGAAACAGACCACGAAGACCGTCAGGGCGATCCAATTGACCGGCATGGTTCTCTCGATTCGGGGATGGGGCAGGGGGCGCTGCGGCGGTGGGCGCCCTGATCAGTCGACGACGAAATAGACCAGTGCGGTGATGATCGCGGTCAGCACCACGAACCCCATCTGGTAGGCGTAGAAGAAGGGAAAGCCGAGGACGCGCGGTTCCACCATGTTGTAGAACGGCACCCAGAGCAGGGCCGGGTAGGGGATCAGCAGCAGCCACAACCAGGGCGAGGGACGCTTGCGGCGCGTCGGGCCGTCGTCGATCCGATGGACCATCCTATCCTCCCAAACAGGCGGGCCGCCTCGACCGCAGACGATTCGCACGTCATCGGCACGTGGTGCCGAGACGATCCGAAGCGGCGCTGTCGGGGAAGCCCTTTGATCGCGAAGCTACAATGCCAAGCGCAACCGTGGCAATGGACTTACAGCCGAACCAAGGAAAGTGAACGATGACAACGGTACATTGGCCGGAGGAGCTGCGGCTGAAGGACGGCGGCCGGACGCTCAGCATCGCCTATGTGGACGGGACCTTCGACCTGTCGGCGGAATACCTGCGCGTCACGAGTCCCAGCGCCGAAGTCCAGGGCCATACGGCAGCCGAGAAGCGCACCGTGGGCGGCAAGCGCCATGTCGTCGTCACGGCGGTGGATCCGGTGGGCCACTACGCGGTGAAGCTCGTCTTCGACGACGGCCACGACAGTGGGCTCTTCACCTGGGACTACCTGCACGAGCTCGGGGTCGAGCACGACGCCAAATGGGCGCAATACCTCGGCGAACTCGAGGCCAAGAACCTGTCACGGGACGTGCCGAGCTTCTGACGTTCGAACCCGCCGGGCCTCGCTCGGCCCCTCGAGGCACGCGCGGGCCGCCGGCGAAGGCCCGGGCGATGTCGCGTTCTCGCCCGAGCGGTCGCCGATTGTGTGGGGTTTCCGGATGACGATGCAGACGCTCGACGAAGACGGCCTGATCGCCCGCTTCTTTGCCCCCATCGCTGGACCAGGCGGACTGGGGCTGCGCGACGACGCCGCGCTGATCGTGCCCCCG
>JAYVMK010000143.1:0-7473 GCA_043758995.1 Lichenibacterium sp.
CGCCAGGCCCTCAAGCTGCACCATTTGGAGAAGGTGAACAACCTTCTCAAAATGGTGCAGCTTGAGGGCCTGGCGCATCGATTCCCGGCGCAGTTGTCGGGAGGTCAGCGACAGCGTGTCGCCCTGGCGAGAGCGCTAGCCGTTGAGCCCGAAGTTCTCCTTCTGGATGAACCGTTCGGCGCTCTTGACGCTCGCGTCCGCAAGGAGCTGCGCGACTGGCTGCGCCATCTGCACGACGACCTTCATATCACCAGCGTCTTCGTCACGCACGACCAGGAAGAGGCCCTGTCGATGTCGGACCGGATCGTCGTGATGAACGAGGGCCGGATCGAGCAGCTCGGGACGCCTTTCGAGATCTACAACCGGCCGAAGACGCGGTTCGTCGCCTCGTTCATCGGCACGCTGAATATCCTCAAGGTCCATGTCGTCGATGCGACGCGCGGCGCGATTCGGATCGACGGGCAGGATGTCCGTGTGGGGCAGCAGATCGCGGCCGTCGACGGCAGCGATTGCGCCGTGGCGCTGCGGCCCGAGGCCGTCTCGCTCACCGACCCCGGCAATGGCTGCAATCGCCTGACGGGCCGGATCGAGGACGTTGCCTTCCTCGGCGCCGTCGTCCGGATCAAGGTCGGCGTCGGCGGCGACCGCATCATGCTCGACCGTTTCAACAGCCCCGGCCTGCCGCCGCCCGTTCCGGGCGAGAGCGTGACGTTGCATTTCGCGCCCGAGGATCTGGTGCCGCTCGAAGCCGCCTGAGGGCTTGCGCGGCGCGCAGACGCGCGGCAGGGTCCGCCACGCGTTTAGACAGATCGGAAGCCCATGCTCAGCCTCGACCACGCACGCACCATTCTCGACGCCGCTCTCAAGACCGGGACGGAGAAGGGCTTCAAGCCGCTCGCCGTGGTGGTGCTCGACGCACGCGGCGCCCTCAAGGCTTTCGCGGCGCAGGATGGAACGAGCCTGAAGCGCGGCGAGATCGCCCGCGGCAAGGCCGATGGCGCGCTCGCCATGGGGCTCGGCTCGCGGGCTCTGGCCAAGATGGCGGCGGAGCGCCCGGCCTTCGTGGCGGCGGCGACTCACGCGGTCGGTGGATCGCTCATCCCGGTGCCGGGTGGCGTGTTGATCCTCGAGGGCGGCGCTGTGGTCGGCGCGGTCGGCATCTCCGGCGACCTCAGCGACAATGACGAGATCTGCGCCGTCGCGGGCGTCGAGGCCGCTGGGCTGAAGGCTGAAACGGGGGCGTGATCGGCGCGCTGGGCAGGTCTGGCTCAGACCAGGCCTGCCGGCCTTTGCTCATTGACCTTGACAGCGACGCGACGTCGTCGCGAAGCAAGCTACGGTCTCTTGAGCTTTGTGGGCGCTATTTAACCCCCCGATGAACGGGCCAAAGCCGTTCTTCGGGGCCGCTGTGCTACCGCCACCAGAGGTCTGAGCGGGATTATGCCGGCGGTGACGAGGCCGGTTGCGGTATCGATGCCGTCGGCTCAATCGGTTGACCGTCGAGGCGGTTCACGACCGCCCTGAAGGCTACAGACCGAGGCTCGCCTTGACGGCGGGCAGCCCTGGCTGGCCGTCGAGCGTGGTGACGCCTTCGAGCCAGGGGCCGAGCACGTCCGGATTCGCCTTGAGCCAGGCGGGAGCCGCCTTGTCCGGGTCCTGCTTGTCGAACAGGATCGAACCCATGATCGAGTTCTCCATCGGCAGGGAGAACTTGAGCTGGTCGAGGAAGCGGCCGAGGTTCGGACAGTCCTTGCTCAGACCGGCGCGGGTATTGGTCATCACTGTGGCGCCGCCGTAGTCGGGCCCGAAGACATCGTCTCCGCCCGACAGGTACTTCATCTTGAATTTGGTATTCATCGGATGGGGTTCCCAGCCGAGGAAGACGATCGGCTCGTGGCGTTTCTCTGCACGATCGACCTGGGACAGCATGCCTTGCTCGCTTGATTCGACGAGATTGAACCCAGACAGCCCGAACTTGCCGTCCTTGATCATGCCGAGGATCAGGCGGTTGCCATCGTTGCCGGGCTCGATCCCATAGACCTTGCCGCCGAGTTGATCCTTGAACTTGGCGATATCGGCAAAGCTCTTCAGCCCGGCATCGAACGTGTAGTCTGGAACGGCGAGCGTATATTTTGCGCCGGTGAGGTTGGTGCCCACCACCGTGACGGTTCCGTCGTCGACGTAAGGTTTGCGATCCGCTTCCATCGTCGGCATCCAATTGCCGAGGAAAACATCGATCTGCTTGTTGTGCAGCGACTGGTAGGTGACCGGCACGGAGAGCACATCGGTGCGCGGCGTATAGCCGAGAGCCTGCAGCACCGCCGACGTCGTTGCCGTGGTGGCCGTGATGTCGGTCCAGCCGACATCCGAGAGTTTCACCGTCTTGCAGGAGGCCGCGTCACCCGCCGCCCAAGCCGATCCTGCCCAGAGAACCATCACAGCCGCAGCAGCGGCTCCAAGAACTGCGTCACGCAAGGTCTGTTCTCCGCGAAAGTCGGCCACTGCCGACCGGATTGCATTGTTTGCCGTGACTTTGCAGAAAGCAAGCCATGCGCGAGGAAGCGACGCGAGGCCGCTCGGCGAGCGCAGGGGATATCGCGAGCGCGTCGAAGTCAGCGCGGTGGAAATGCCTTGCCGCGGTGGCTTCCGCGCGACCAAGGGGGTTGCGCACGTGGGGTGCGCCCGCTCTCCAACTCGAAGTGCGCTGGGTAGTTTCAGCGGCCATCGACGACACGTAGGATCGTCACCACTTTTGGCGTCGCTCGATTGACAATGACGTAGCTGCCGCAGGTCAAGCTACGTGTCGCAGGTCTTGCCTTGCCTGGGGCGCGACAACTCTGGCGGCCATCAGGCTGGTCGACCTTCGACTCACTAGGCCTTGTTCGATAACTCCCCATGATCTCTTCGAAGAAGGAGTCGAGCTGCTCATCCGTCTCGATCACGACGCCCTCGCCGCGGGCAATCGAAGCGTCTGCCTCGTCGAGACTTGCGATTAACTCGGCTCGCTGTCGTTCCCGTTCGACTCAGTCGGTCATGGCTTGCGCCACGGCATCCTCCGGTCGCGCGATACGCCCTGAGGCGATCGCGTGGCGCACGATATCGTCCTGTTCAAGGGTGAACTCGATCTGCATGGCGGCATGCCAAGGCGCCGGCCGCCTCGGTTGCAAGACGCTCATCCGAGGCCGTGGTCCTTGAACCAGGCCTGCGCCTTGGCCCAGGCGTCTTGGGCGGGCTCGGGACGGTAGCTCGGGCGATAATCGGCGAAGAACCCGTGCGGCGCGTCCGGGTAGACGACGATCTCGCTCTTCGTCCCCTTAAGCTCGGCCTGCATCTGGGCGATCAGGTCGGGTGGGATGTTGTCGTCGTGGCCGCCGTAGAGGCCCAGCACCGGCACCGTCACGTCATGGCCGAAGTCGAGCGGGTTCTGCGGCTTGAGCGGCGTCGTCGGAGAGGCCTTGCCGCCGAGGATACCGTAGAAGGCCACCGCGGCCTTGAGCTTGGGATCATGGCGGGCGTAGAGCCAGATCATGCGGCCGCCCCAGCAGAAGCCGGTGGCGCCGACCCGCGAAGCATCGCCCTTGCCGCTGGCCGCCGTCGCATAGGCCACCGTCGCATCGAGATCGGACATGGCCTGCGCGTCCGGCACCCTCGGAACGATATCGCTCACGATGGTCTTCACGTCGGCGTGCAGCGGATCACCCTGGCGGGCGAACAGCTCCGGCGCGACCGCGAGGTAGCCCAGCTTGGCGTAACGGCGGCAGATGTCCTTGATGTATTCGTGGACACCGAAGATCTCCTCGATCACCACCATGACCGGGAACGGACCTGCGCCCTCCGGCATGGCGCGATAGGCGGGGATCTGCCCGTCGGCGGTCGGGATCTTCACCTCCCCGGCGACGAGCCCATCCGTTGGCGTGCTGATGACTTGAGCCATCACGGGATCGGCGGCGAGCGCGAAGCCGACGCCGAGCGAAGCGACCAGAAAAGTGCGGCGTCCGGGCGCGTGGCCCGGCTCCTCGGGCGGCAGCTGGTCGGGATGTTGGGGCTGATCGTTGCGAAACATCATCGGCGCGGTTCTCCTCAAGGGAGCCTACGCCGACGCGCCGTCACAGGCGAGCGTGACTCAAGCGCCCGCTGCCGTCCGCCACGCCCACGGCCGCTTCGGATCGGCGGCTGTCTCCGCGCCCGCAGGGGCGGGCTGGTAGAACTCCGTCATCACGGGCGTCTTGCCGCTGTCGAGCGCCTTGAGGGTCGGCTCGTTCTCGATCAAGAAAGCGTCGAATCCGCAGCGCCGCATCAGCTGCAACTGGTCCCAGAGCACGTCACCGACGGCGCGGATCTCGCCCTTGAATCCGTGCTGGCCGCGCAGGATCGAGGCCTTGGAAAAGGCCCGTCCGTCGCCGAACTTCGGAAAGGACAGGGCCACCAGTGACAGGCGGTCGAGATCGGGCAGGATCGCATCGACCATCTCACCCGCATCGAGCCTGACGCCGACGGGCGTGTTGATGCCTCTCCGCGCCTCGCCCAGGGCCAGCCAAGCCGTCAACGACAGGATCGCCGGTCCATCGCCGAGCGCCTCGCCGTCGGCGAGCGTGTGCCAAGCATCGTCGACGAAGGCGCCGTCCTTGTAGAGTCGCATCAAATGTCCTGTCCGGCCGAAAGAATGCCGAGGTGGATGCCGCATTCCGTCTTGCCCTTGCCGCGCCAACGCCCGGCACGGGAATCCTCGCCGGGCTTCACCGGCGACGTGCAGGGAATGCAGCCGATCGACGGGTAGCCCCTGGCCACCAAACGATGGCGGGGCAACTCGTGGCGATCGAGATAGCCGAGAAGTTCGCTCGCGTCCCACCCCGCGAGCGGATTGATCTTCACCCGCTCGCCTTCGGCCTCGAACAGGGGCAGGGCGGCGCGCGTACCGCTCTGGAAGCGCTTCCGCCCGGTGATCCAGGCGTCGTAGCCCTCGATGGCTGTCGCCAGCGGCTTCACCTTGCGAATGTCGCAGCAGAGATCTGGATCCGTCGACCACAGGAAACCGTCCGGGTCGAGCGTCGCCAGATCGTCTGCCGACGGCTGAATGGCGCGCACATCGGTCAGGCCGAGGCGCTGCACCAACTCGTCGCGGTAGGCCAGCGTTTCGGGGAACAAGAAGCCGGTATCGACGAAGACGACCGGCGTCGCGGGATCGACCTGCGCCACCATGTGAAGAAGCACCGCGGAATCCGCGCCGAAGCTCGACACGAGTGCGATGCGGCCCGGGAACAGGTCGCGAATGGACAGGCGCAGAAGCGCGCCCGCATCCATGGCGGCAAAACGCTGGCCGAGCCGCGATGCCGCGACCTGGTCGCCGAACAGCGTCACATCGTGAACGCTCATGGTCTCAGATCTCCCGACCCGCGTCGCGCTCGTAGAGCGCCTTCTTGAACGGGGCCATGCCGACGCGCCGGTAGGCCGCGAGGAAATCCTCGTCGGCGCCCGTGCGCAGTCCGAGGTAGGTGTCGACGATATTCTCGACGGCATCGACGACATCGTCGGTCGAGAAGCCGGGTCCGGTGAGATCGCCGAGCGAGGTGGTCTCGTCGCCCGAGCCGCCGAGCGTGATCTGGTAGGTTTCCTCGCCCTTCCGGTCGAGGCCCAGGATCCCGATGTTGCCGACGTGATGATGGCCGCAGGCGTTGATGCAGCCCGAGATCTTGATCTTGAGCTCGCCGATTTCCTGAGCGCGTGCGCCCTCTCCGAACCGCTCGGAAATGCGCTGCGCCACCGGGATCGAACGCGCCGTGGCCAGCGCGCAATAGTCGAGACCCGGGCAGGCGATGATATCGGTGACGAGGCCGGCGTTGGGCGTCGCCAGCTTGGCGCCGTCGAGCGCGTCGTAGAGCGCCGGAAGATCGTCGAGCGCCACGTCGGTGAAAACGAGGTTCTGCTCGTGCGACACCCGGATCTCCCCGAAGGAATAGCGGTCCGAGAGGTCGGCGATCAGGTCCATCTGGTCGGCCGAGGCGTCGCCAGGGATCCCTCCGATGGGCTTCAACGAAATCGTGACGATGCCATAGCCGGGCTCGCGGTGCAGCGCGACATTGGTGTCCACGAAGGCGGCGAAACGCTGATCCGTGGCACGGCGTGCCGCGACAGATGCCGACTGCGCGGCGCGTGCCGCATGGGCCGGCGGCGCGAAGTACGAACGGATGCGCTCGACGTCGTCGGCCGGGAGCGTCAAGCCCTTCGGTCCCTTGGCGAATTCGGCCTCGACGGCGTCGCGCATCGCCTCGGCGCCCTTTTCGTGCACCAGGATCTTGATACGCGCCTTGTACTTGTTGTCGCGACGACCCTCGAGATTGTAGACGCGCACGATGGCATCGACATAGGCCAGGAGGTCGGCTTCCGGCAGGAAGTCTCTGATCTTGAAGCCGATCATCGGCGTGCGACCGAGTCCGCCCCCGACGAAGACCTTGAACCCGAGCGCCCCGGCGGCATCCTTGACGACCTGCAGCCCGATATCATGGGACTTGATGACGGCGCGATCGTGCTCGGCACCCGTCACGGCAATCTTGAACTTGCGAGGCAGGAACGAATATTCCGGGTGCAGCGACGACCACTGCCGCAGGATCTCGGCGTAGGGGCGCGGATCGGCGACCTCGTCGGCCGCGGCGCCGGCGAAATGGTCCGCCGTGACGTTGCGGATGCAGTTGCCCGAGGTCTGGATGGCGTGCATCTCGACCGTGGCCAGTTCGGCCAGAATGTCCGGGCAGTCCTGGAGTGCGGGCCAATTATATTGGATGTTTTGGCGGGTCGTGAAATGGCCGTAGCCGCGGTCATAGCGGCGCGCGATATGGGCCAGCATGCGCATCTGCTTCGAGCGCAGCGAGCCGTAAGGGATCGCGACGCGCAGCATATAGGCGTGCAACTGCAGGTACACGCCGTTCATCAGCCGATGCAGCTTGAACTGGTCTTCGGTCAGCTCGCCCGACAGGCGGCGTCCGGTCTGGTCGCGGAACTGCGCAACCCGCTCGGCCACGAATTGGGCATCGAATTCGTCATACCGATACATGGTCGTCCTCCTGCACCGGGGCCGAGCTTGAACCGGGCTTGGTGAATTCGGGGTGGATCGTCGGCCCGCGGGCGCGGATCGCTTCGCGAAGCTTGGTGGGGACAACGAGCCCCGCCTGGATCGTGACATCGACCGCGTAGACGTCGACCACGAGGCTGGCAGCCTCGGCGGCCTTCCCGGTCTCGATTCCGGCTGCACTCTCGACCTTGTCGGCATGCAGCTTCGCGCGGTCGAGACGCTCGCTCCACTGTCCGTCGGAATCGAGAAATACAACCACGCCGTCCGTGAGACGGCTGGCGGTGACGACTTGAGCCATGGTTTCGAAACACTCGCGCGGCGATCGGGTCGGGCGGTGTCGCATGCCGCAGCAGGGGCTGCAACGGCCGGGCCTCACCCGAGGCTCTGACTTATATGGAATTCTCCAC
>JAYVMK010000144.1:0-8982 GCA_043758995.1 Lichenibacterium sp.
CGGCGGCCAGCGTGCCGCCGATCGCCGCGCCGCCGAGCCCGCCGAGACTGAACGCGCCATGGAAGGAGGACATCAGGGGCGCCCCCCAGCGCTCTTCCAGCGCACTGGCGTGGCCGTTCATGGCGACGTCCAGCAGCCCCATGGCGAGACCCATGGTCAAGGCGGCAGCAGCGAGTCCGGCCAGAGACGTCGCCAGGCCCGGAAGCGCCAGCGACGCGATGGTGGCCAAAGCTCCGAGCCGCGTGGCGCGCCGGGTCCCGAGCCGCGACGCCAGAGCGCCCGTGGCGATGGTGGAGAGGATCGAGCCTCCGGCGAAACTTAGAAGCGCGATGCTGATCTCACCGTCCGAGAGGGCGAGCCGAGCCTTGATGGCCGGCAGCGCCGCCGCCCAGCCACCTGCAAAAAGCCCGAGTTCGAGAAAGACGGCGAAGATGGCGGCACGCTCCGTCCAGCGGACGTCGCGAAGCGGGCGGGACAGGCTGGTCATCGGGATCCTGGCAGCGTCGCGGCATGATGGATGCGGAGGCCCGGTCGGGCCAGGTCGGCGAGCGCCGCCGGCGGCGCATCGGCCTCGACCACGAGGTCATGGAGCGCCGCGACGGGAGCCACGACGAAAGAGGCCGCCGTGCCGATCTTGTCGGATGTCAGCGCCACGACGCTCCGGACGCTATTGGCGATGAGTCGGCGCTTGAACTCGGCCTCTTCGGCATCGAAGACCGTCACGCCGGCGGTTGCGGCCAGCCCACAGGCCCCGATGAAGGCAATGTCGGGCCGAATGCCATCGAGGTCCCGCAGGGTCGAGAGCCCGAAGGCCGCACCGAGGATCGGATCGACCCGCCCGCCCAGCATCACCAATGTGCACCGCTGTCGGCCTGCGAGCGCCTGAGCGACGGACGGTGCATTGG
Source organism: Lichenibacterium sp. (assembly GCA_043758995.1). Classification (GTDB taxonomy): domain Bacteria; phylum Pseudomonadota; class Alphaproteobacteria; order Rhizobiales; family Beijerinckiaceae; genus Lichenihabitans. The sequence goes on from JAYVMK010000144.1 coordinate 906, forward strand.
TGACGACGGTGACGTCGAGATCGATCGGGAGAGCCTCGGCGATCTGGAGGTTGGTGGAGCCCGAATCGATCAACACGACATGGCCGCTCTCGATCAGCATCGCCGCCGCCCGGCCAAGGGCGCGCTTCGCTTCCGGCGCCGAGGCGACGCGCCGGGCCAGGGGCTGCGAAGCGGGCGCGATCGGCAGGGCTCCGCCATACACGCGTCGGCACCGCCCGGCAGCGGCCAGTTCACGCAGATCGCGGCGGATCGTATCCTCGGAGGTGTCGAACTCGCTCGCGAGATCGGCGGCGAGAACGCGACCGTCCCGCAGCAGGCGGTCGAGAATGGTGGCTTGGCGTTCGTCCGGCAGGGTCGACATCGTGTCTGTCCTCGTCGCGAAGAACAGTGCACGATCATGCACGACCGTGCAAGATCAGGCAGGCATGAGATCTGCGTCGAAGTCGGATCAGCGTCGCAGAACGACGGGCTCGTCCCCGAGACGGCGCTCCCAACCTGCGGTTTCGAGTTCGGGCGTGTGGCCTTCCGTCTCCGGGTAGCCGAGGCAGAGATGGCCGATGAACCGCCACTGCGGGGGCACGTCGAGGAGCGCGGCCATGTCGCCTGGCTCGAGGATCGATACCCAGCCGAGCCCGATGCCCTCAGCCCGCGCCGCGAGCCACAGCGTGTGGATGGCCGTGACGACGGAATAGTCGATCATCTCGGGCATGGTGCGGCGACCGAGTCCGTGTCCGACCCCGGTGGAGCGATCCGCGAAGACCGCGACCTGAGCCGGGGCATCGTCGAGGCCGGCGAGTTTCAGGGCGGCGTAGCGATCGGCTCGCTCGCCGTCATAGGCCGTCGCCGCATCGGCGTTGCAGCGCGCGAAGAGCGCCCGCACGGCGGCGCGTCGCTCGGGATCGTCGACCGTGACGAAGCGCCAGGGCTGGCTGAGACCGACCGAGGGCGCCAGACAGGCGGTCGCCAGCAGCCGGTCGAGCGCACCGTCCGGCAAAGGATCACGACGAAAGCGGCGGACATCGCGCCGCCAGCGCAGCAGCGTGTCGAGTTGCGTCCGGAAAGCATCGTCGAATTGCACGCGTGGGGCCTTGGCAGAGGGCGGACGCCCGGGTTCCAATCTGTGTCGCGCCGTCATCGACGAGCGACGATCCACTTGCGCGACCGCAGCCGATCATGTCCTGCTCGCCGTGACGTCGTGTATGCCGGTTGTTCCCGCAGCTTCGTCTGACACAGGAACCGCATCATGGATACGAACCCCATCAAAGTCATCTGGTTGTCGATTGGCCGTCACGTGCCGGAATCCGACCTCGTGATCAGCGACTTCCACGTGGCTCGCAACGGCGAGGCCGCAGGGCTCACCATCAGCGTCAATCACGCCAATCACGGAAACGATGACGGCAATCGCACCGAGGCCATGGCTTTCGCTCGGGCGCTTTGTCGCGAATTCGCCGAGACGGAACCGATGGAGGGCTGATCGATAAAGCATCGGCGAACGTGCGACGTCCGGTACCGAACGTCTCATTCGACCCGCATCACCACGAGGCGGTATGGCCCGCACGCCGACGGAGCTCTGAAGGTCAGGGGCTTCGGAGGCGGGAGCCGGCTCGGTCGAGCCAGCGAGTGTCATCGTCTTCGTAAGGGCGCGGTTGGCTGCCTCGGCACAGATCCACACTGTGGCTCTCGATCGCTGCGACGATCTGACACCAGTAACGTCGGCCGCGACGTCATGAAGATGCCACGAGAATTCTGGGGTGATGTGCATTCAGCGATTCGGCGCGACACCTGTCTAAGGTGTCACTTAACACACCGGCACCCTCCATCGCCGAACATCTTACTGATATTTGAAACTCCGGCTCGCCGGCCCCGTATCTTCCGCCGATGCCGCGTCCGGGACTTCGTTCGGGCAGCATCGAACGGAGAGATCCATGACCACATTCACCAAGACCCTGCGCAGCCTCGCTCTCGCCTCGGCTCTCGCTGCCGGCAGCGCCTCCATGGCCTTCGCGGCTGACCCCATGGTGGGCGGCGCCCCGATGTCGCCCAGCAAAACGGTCGTCGAGAACGCTTCGGCCGCCAAGAACCTCACCACCCTCGTCGCTGCCGTAAAGGCCGCCGGTCTCGTGGAGACGCTGTCGGGCCCTGGTCCGTTCACGGTCTTCGCGCCGACGAATGCGGCGTTCGAGAAGCTGCCCGCCGGCACCGTCGATAAGCTCGTGCAGCCCGACATGAAGCCGACGCTGACCAAGATCCTCACCTACCACGTCGTCGCCGGCAAAATGGACTCGGCCGCTATCGCCAAGGCCATCAAGGACGGTGGCGGAATGGCCAGCCTCAAGACCGTCGAAGGCGGGATGCTGATGGCCAAGATGGACGGCGACAAGCTGGTGCTCACCGACGAGAAGGGCGGCGCAGCCGTTGTCGAGACCGCCGACGTCTATCAGTCGAACGGCGTCGCGCACGTCATCGACAGCGTCCTGATGCCCAAGTAACACGTCCGGGGAGGCGCGTGGTATCACGGCCTCCCCTTTCGTCGACTACGACCGTCTCATCGGGAACGAGAGCACTCTCTCCATTGTCCGTGCTGCGGGAGCCGATCTGACAGCCTGGTTTCGGATGGCTGCTTCAGCGCGGCCCGATCCGCCACGTGACGTTGATCCCGCCTTGAAAGGTCAGCGTCTTCGGCGGAACGATCCCCACCGACGGCGCTCGCGCCCTCTTGAGCGCCATCATCACGGGCCCGCCCGATCCCAAGGCCTCACCATCGGCAATGCGATCGATAGCGTCGAGCCGGACTCCACCAGCGTCGGCGTAGACCTGAGCCTGATGCAACGCATCTGCCATGGCGGCGCGTCGGACGCGGTCGAGGACCTCGGTCTCGTCGGCGACCGCGTAGCTTGCCGGGCCTATATCGAACAGGCCCGTGGCGGCGATGGCTGCCACGATCGCGTCGAGCCCGTCGACCGGGGACACGGTGACGTCGTATCGCGTCTCGGCGCGATAGGTGACGGCCGGTCGCTTGGTTTTGCCGCCGTCCGGCTCCGGATCGCGCTCTTCGGCAAGGCCGTAGGATCCCTGGTCGACGGAGGCGCCCTGGGCTTTCACCTGTGCCAGCGTCACCGCTGCCCGAGCCACCCGGGCCGCATGGTCCCGTGCTACGCCGTCGGGCGTCGGCCCACTGGTTACGACCGAGACCGTCAGATGGGCGAGATCCGGCCTCTGCTCGACTGTCGCGGCGCCTCTCACGGTCAGGACACCTCCCGGTGCAGGAGGCGATTGCGCCAGAGCGGGAGCGCCTGCGAGCCAGAGCGCGGCCAGACCGGCCGCGGCGACGATCTTGGTCATGATCCGCTATCCTCTCGTGATCATCTCTCGCGACGTCTCTGACCCATCGACGACCCGATAGGGCACGGAAGCGACGCGGATTTGCGCATGGTCGAGACCGTCGAGAACGTCGCGGGCGATGAGATCCTTGACGGCGCGGGTGCCGTGGTCCCGCGAGACGAAACGCAGGTTCATCTCCAGCCAGTTCGGCGTGAGGCGCAGGAACACCTTGGGTTCGAAATCCAGGCGACGGAGTTCGAAGCGCCGCTCGAGAGATTCCGCCGCCTCGGCCGAGATCTCTGCCGGATCGACGGCATGACGCCGCGCTGCATCGAGAAGGATGCGCTCGACTTCGGCACGATCGTCTTCGTAGCGGACCGTCAGGCTCATTTCCTCCCAGATGAAGGTGAAGTCGCGTGTGTAATTATAGACGGGCTCGTCGAAGATCTTGGCGTTGGAGACGGTGACGATCCGACCCGTGAATTGCCGGCTCTTCACCCAGACCAAGGGGCCGGCATCGCTGCCCGGCGCGACACCCATTTCCATCAGCGTGGTCTGGATGAAGCCGAGCGCCAGGACATCGCCCCGCACGCCGCCCATGGCGATGCGGTCGCCGACCGTAAAATTATTGCCGCGCAGGATGACGATGTAGCCCGCGAAGGCCGTGACGACGCGCTGCAGCGCGAAGGCGAGACCGGCGCTGAAGAGGCCGACGGCCGTGGCGAGCCGGGCGGGGTCGTCGAACCAGATCGACAACAACCCGAAGACGATGACGATGGTGGAGACCAAGTTCAGGCCCTGATGGGTCCAGAACCGGGCCTGACGGGCGCGTTCTCCGCGGATCAGCCGGCGGATCGCGCCGCGCAGCCCCGCTCGCGCCAGAAACACCAAGGCCACGAACACGAAGGACAGAAGCAGCCGTTTGCCGTTCTGCTCCGTCATGCCGAGCCAGTGAACGTCCACGAGATCCAAGGGCGCGCTCCGTCTAGCTCTGCGGTGCGGCGATGTCGCGCCGGGCCAGAAGATCCGGACGACGATCGCGCGTGATCCGCTCGGCCTCGGAGCGGCGCCAGGCCGCGATACGGCCGTGATCGCCGCCGAGCAGCACCGGCGGGATCTCGCGGCCTTCGAAGTCGCGCGGCCGGGTGTAATGCGGATATTCGAGCAGGCCGCCCTCGAAGCTTTCCTCTTCGCCCGAGAGCGCCGCCCCCATGATGCCGGGCAACAGGCGCACGCAGGCATCGAGCAGCGCCAGGCAGGCGATCTCGCCGCCCGACAGCACGAAGTCGCCCAGCGACACTTCCTCGAGGTCGCGGGCTTCGATCACCCGCTCGTCGACGCCTTCGAACCGTCCGCAGAGCACCACGACGCCGGGCCCCTCGGCCAGCGCCCGAACTCGCCGCTGATCCAACGGCCGACCGCGGGGGCTCATCAGGAGGCGCGGTCGCGGATCCTCGGCCGGAGCCGCGGCATCGAGCGCCGCCGCCAGCACGTCGGCCCGCATCACCATGCCGGCCCCGCCCCCCGCCGGCGTATCGTCCACGGTACGATGACGGCCGAGGCCGTGCCGGCGAATGTCATAAGGCTCGCAGGCCCAGAGCCCACGGGCGAGCCCATCCCCGGCGAGGGACAGGCCGAGCGGCCCGGGGAACATCGCGGGGAACAGGGTCAGCGGCGTGGCGCGCCACATGTCAGTCCTCCTCGACCGTGGCGTCGCCCTCGTCCTCGGGGATCAGCGCACCCGCGGCGATGACGACACGCCCGGCCTCGAAATCGATGGTCGGCACGAAAGCCAGAGTGAAGGGCACGAGCAGCGTCTCGCCCCCCGCCGCCGGGACGATCTCCACGATGTCGCCGGCGCCGTGGTTCTCGATGCCTTTGACGCGGCCGAGCACGGCTCCGTCCTCGTCTTCGGCCCGCAAGCCGATGAGATCGACATGGTAGAACTCGTCGGGCGCGGGCGGCGGCAGACGCGACCGTTCGACGTAGAGCTTGATGTTGGTGAGGGCGGCCGCCGCATCGCGGTCGTTCACACCCTCGACCCGCGCCACCAGCATGTCGCCTTTGAGCAGTCGCAGCGACTGGATCACGAGGCTGCGCTTGCCGTCCTCGGTCGAGAGCGGGCCGTAGGCGCCGATATCACGCGGCTCTCCCGTATAGGACTTGATCCGTAACTCGCCCTTGATCCCCTGCGGCGCTCCCGCGACCCCGACCAGCACCCGCGTTTCGCCCATCGTCCTCACCCGACCATTCGTCTGCCATCTCTCCCTGCCCTATCGCATGGTTCGGGGCCAAAGCGCAGGCCTTGTCGATCGAGGCGGTCTGGCGACAGGCGAAGCGTCGGCTTCAAGGTCAGAGTTGCCGCGCGCTGAGCCAGACGAGCACGACCTCACGTGTGGCTGCGCCATGTCTTTCGACGTTCCGACATAGCGCTCGACGAAGATCTCGCTTTCCCTTCTGCGGGCCTGTGCCATGTCAAAGGCAATTTGCATCCGCATCAGCGTGTCCATCGAGACCGAGAAGACTTTCTCGATCCGCAACGCCATTACAGGCGACAGCGCGGCTCGCTCGTTCAACAGATTGGACAGGGCTGGACGGGTCACACCGAGCACCTTCGCCGCTTCCGTCACGTCCAGGTCCAATTCGGTCACGACCTCGCGAATGACCCGCCCGGATGGGCTGGATCCTTCATCCTGATGCTCTCACCGCTCATGCGCTCTCCCCTTGGAACAAGGCCGCCCACCACCGGCCGCGGCATCGATCCCGCGACGATGCGGCCGCCTTGCCTTTGCGAACTAAGTCGTGTCACTGCTTTGCGCGGTTTGAGTTCCGCCCTCGCCCTGCGCTGGCGGGAGCTTTGCCATGAAACGGCCCGCAGGCTCGCGTAGCGCCGGGCTGCGCGCCGTCGCGCATGAACCGGGATGCAGACAACCGAATGTTGACCAGGATCGTAGCGCGGATCGTCGCCGCTTGCAGCCGCCATGCCATGCTGGTGGTCTTGCTGTCGGCCATCCTCACCGTCTTGTCCGCCTGGTATGCGGTGTCGCATTTCGCGATCAACACGGATTCCAATACGCTGATCGCCAGCGATCTGCCCTGGCGCCAGCGTCAGGAGGCGTTCGACAAGGCCTTCCCGCAGAACGACGGCTTGATCCTGATGGTGATCGACGGGTCGACGCCCGAAGCCGCCCAGGACGCCGCCGACCGCTTCGTCGCCAAGCTCAAGGGCGACACGGACCATTTCGACTTCGTCCGCCTGCCGCCCGAACAGACGTTCTTCGGCAAGGACGGACTGCTGTTCCAGCCGGTGCAGCAGGTCCAGCAGGTGTCCGACCAACTCGGACGGGCGCAGCCGTTGATCGCCACGCTGGCGGCCGATCCGAGCCTGCGCGGCCTGTCTCAGATGGTCGGCATGATGGGGATCGGCATCGAGCAGGGGAAAATCCCGCTCGAACAGGTCCAGCCCTTTTTCGGCAAGATGGCGGATACGATCGACGGCGCGCTGGCGGACCGGATGGTGCCCTTCTCGTTCCAGGGTCTCGCGGGCGGCAGCGATGGCCAGACTTACCCGAACCGGCGCTTCGTCCAGCTCAAGCCGAAGCTCGACTATGCGGCTCTGCAGCCCGGCGCCGCCGCGACCGACGTGGTGCGCCAGACGATCACCGACCTGCATCTTACGCCCGATAACGGCGTCACTGTTCGCCTCACTGGCCAGATCCCGCTCGACGATCAGGAATTCGGCACCATCAAGGAAGGGTTCGCGCTGAACTCGATCCTCACCGTGCTGGCGGTCGTGTTCCTTCTGTGGCTCGCGTTGAAATCGGGTCGTCTGATCGTGGCGGTGTTCCTCGCCACCGCGGTCGGCCTCGTCATGACAGCGGCGCTCGGCCTGTTGCTGGCCGGCGCGCTGAATCTCATCTCGGTCGCTTTCGCGGTGCTGTTCATCGGCATCGGCGTCGACTTCGGGATTCAATATTCGGTCCGCTATCGGGACGAGCGCTACATCGAAGGCGCGTTGCTGCCCGCGCTGATCGGCGCCGGCGCGAAAGCGGGCCGGCCGTTGCTGCTCGCCGCAGCCGCCACGACGGCGGGCTTCTACTCCTTCCTGCCGACCGACTACAAAGGCGTCTCCGAACTCGGTCTCATCGCCGGCAACGGCATGATCATCGCCTTCGTGGTGTCGATCACGCTGCTTCCGGCCCTCATCCAGCTCTTCAACCCGCCGTCCGAGGGGCAGGAGGTGGGCTATGCCTTCCTCAAGCCAGTCGATCACTTCCTCGAGACGCATCGGCTTCTGGTGATCGCCGCGACACTTGGGCCGGTGATCCTGATGTCCCCGCTGCTCTTCTATGTCCGCTTCGACTTCAATCCGCTGAACCTGAACAGCAGCAAGGTCGAGTCGGTAGCGACGATCCTGGATCTGTCCAAGGATCCCAGCACCACGCCCTACAAGATCGACGTGCTCGAACCGTCGCTCGATCGCGCCAATGCCGTCGCGGGTCAGATCGCCAAACTTCCCGAGGTCGGCAGTACCAAGACGCTCACCGCCTATGTGCCGGACGATCAGGCGCCGAAGCTCGCCATCATCTCCGACTTGAAGGAGCTTCTCGGCCCGTCGCTGGAGCCGGGCGACGACGCCAAGCCGGCCCCGACCGATGCCGAGAATGTCGACGCGCTCAAGGGCGCCGTGGTTCGGCTCGATAAAGCAGCCCTCAAGGGAACGGGAGAGCCCCAGGCCACGGTGAAACGGCTCTCG
>JAYVMK010000145.1:0-3346 GCA_043758995.1 Lichenibacterium sp.
AAAGAGCACGGTGCGATGACTGCGCGGGTTGGCGATGATCTCCAGCTGCTCGAAGCTTCGGCCATCGGCGAAACAGAGCGGCTCGTCGAAGACGATCACTTGTCCCGCGCGTGGGCTCGGTTTGGCGGCCTTCGCGCGACGGGCGGCGATGTTTTCGCGGCAGCGGGCCCGCCATTGCACCGCATATTCGCGGTCGGTCGGCGTCAGCAGATCAAGGATCGGTGCGGGGCAATCGCACTCATACGGCCCCATCGACTCTTCCATACCCTTGTAGCCGAAGATGTAGCCCTCGGGGTCGCGCGGATTGTATCGGACGAGGCAGATGGCGGCCCAGACTTCGCGCTGACCGGTGGCGATGCGGACCTGCTCCACGGCGGCATAGTAGACGCGCATGCCGACAAGCGCCGAGCGCAGCACTTTCGAAATTGTGTCTGGTCGCTCGTAGGTGAATTGAGCGTCGAGATACTGGCGTGGGCCGGAATGACCCTTGAGGGATTTCATGTAGAGCCAGCCCATGGCCGTCTCCTTTCGATAGGGATGATGACGGCGCGCGTTGGTGAGGCGCGCGCTGTGATGGATGGGAACGATGGTCAGCCGGCCGGCGCGAGCCGTTGCTCGGCTTGGCGGATCGCCGCGAGCGCTGCACGGAACTCGGCGGCGCCTTGCTCCTCCGACAGGTCGCTGCGCTCGACAACGGCAAGACAGGCGGCGCGGATATCGGCGGCGCTGATCGCTTCGGTTGTCAATCGGGTGAGCGAGGGATCGGCCTCGATTACTTGGCCAATCTGTTCCCTGACGGCGTTTTCTCGGATTCGGAGTAGAACATGCGCCCCGTCATCGACGGCATGTCCCTCCCGCTCCGCGAGGAAATCCTCAAGGATGTCGTTGGTGGATTTGCCGAGAATCGCGTCGGCGGTGATCAGCACCGCCATGCCACCGAAGCCGTCGGGTCGCATCTTCGAACACGTAAAAGACGTGACGGCCGTGACGTAGCGGAGAATTGAGGAGCGGCGCACAATGTCCTGAAAGATGAACTCCCAGGACGTGCCACTGAAATCGATCTCGATATCGGTGTCATCGGCGAGCACGGCCGCGAGGCGCTCGGCGACATAGGTGGTCGCCGTGCTGGCGATTGCGGCGGACGCTTCGAACGCCGCCCGCAGTTCGTCGATGGAAAGCCCGATGGTGTCGCTCGGGCCAAAGGCGGTGTGGAAGCACAGCGTCTCGCCATCCGGCTCGGCGTCGAAGATGAGACTGAGCACGAGACGTTCGAGCGGCGTCATGTCGGCAATCGGGATCGGCTGCTGAATGACGGTGGGTGAAAAATAGTCGGCCATGTCGGGTCTCCGGAAATGCGAAAGCCCGGCGCGATGGCCAGGCTCTTCGAGGTGAATGGTAAGACGGTGATCAGCCGGCGGCGGCGAAAGGATCGACGTCGAGATGAATCGGCTGGGCTCGGCCCATCCAGGGCTCGGGGCGGATGCAGCGCACCCAATCCACAAAGCTCGGGATGAATCCGAGGTCCTCGCGGACGTGCTGCTCGCCGATCAGACGGACCGGCACCACGCGGCCGGTTGAGATCGTGATCGTCGGGCCGAAGAAGCGCTCCAGCATGAAGATGCCTTCGGCATGATGGCGCAGCGCGCGATGCCGAAAATCAGCGGTGATCGCTTTCGACTCGTCGAACCATTGATGCAGCGGCAGATAGTCCTCGGCGGTCCCGCCCCATTTCTTCACCGAGGAAAGCGCGTGGTGATAACAGTGTCCCATTGTCGCCTCCTCAAAAGACGTGCTGGGAATAGTCGGACTCCATGTGCCGCTCGTTGTAGTCGAGCGTGATGGTCCGTTCGGCGACATCGAAGGTGAAGTCGCCGTAAGCGCCGTCGCTGTTCTCCCAGCCGTCATGGGTTTCCTCCAGAAAGTCGTAGGCGAGCCGCTCGATTGCATCGCGAACGGTCATAGTCGTGCGGTCGATCGCGGCCTCACCCCAGACGGCCGAGCCGATCTCGACCTCTCCGGACGGCAATGCAGCGACTTCGTCGCCAGCTTTGGCTTCGATATTCTCGATCTGGCCGCTGTCGCCGTAGCCGTCGAAGGTGACGACGACGACGGTCACTCCGGCGGCCGCGAGCACGTCGAAGACGGTGGTTTTGTTGCGAGGTCGCAGTTCGGCGCTGCGGCGCTCATGCTCGGCGCGCTTTGTCTCCCAGTCCGACAATGATGTCGCCGGATCCGGAGTGGTGGAGGTTAGCTCGGTCATGACAGGCTCCTGAAAGTGAAAGAGCCCGGCGTAACGGCCGGGCTCTCGGTTGGATTGAAGGTGGAAGGCGAAGCGGAGCGACCGAAGCCGCCCCGCTGGGGAGCCTCATTCGGCCGCGATGGCGTGCGGCCGGGGTTCTTCGGGATCGTCGGAACCTGCCGCCTCGTCCTCCTCGCCAGCGAGGAAGTCCGGCAAGGCTTCGGCTTCGCCGGTCGGGCCGTCGGTCTCCGTCTCGATCTCGGCCAGACGCAGCGGCTCGGGTAGCCAGCCCGTGCCGTCGAGCAGCCGCTCGGCCTCCTTGGCCATTTCGGCCTTCTTCAGGTGGTCGATGAGTTGCGCCGACTGTTCGCCCTTGGCCTCGCGCACGGCATCGAGGATGCGAGCCTTTGGAACCCGGCCGAGATAGTTGTCGGCGGTGGGCCGCCAGCCGGCTGCGGCCATGTCGAGGCTGACGGCCCGGGCGAGCTTGTCGCCATGGGCGAACGCGCCCGGACGACGGTTCCACGGCTCCTTCACGACATTGACGGTGAGCGAGGCGCAGTGCGCGAAGAGCGCCGCCTGGCTGTCGCTGTCGAACGCGGTCAGCGCATCCCAAAGATCCGCGGGCGATTCGGGCAACTGCTTGGCCCATTGATCGTGCCGCGCATCGATCGCCTTCGCCGAGGCTGTCTCCGCCAGGCCGGGCGCCTGCGCGGCGAAACTCGAACTCTTCACCGTGACTTCCAGGCAGGTGTCGGAAGCGTAGCGATAGAAGGCCGCGAGGCAGAGCGCATGCAGGACCGTCTGGAAGGCGACGTGCGGTTCACCCGCCAACGCGTCTCGCAGCGCGAGCGTGCGGTGGGCGGTAAGTTCCGTCACCAGCCGGTCGGACAGCGGGCGGATGGCGTCGTCCTCGTCCGGCGCCTCCGTCTCGGGAGCGGGCGCTCCGCCGATGGTGATGACGGCGCGCTGGACCGAAAGCGCCGGTTTGGACGGGGTGTCGCCGTCCGTCGTGCCGTCGCCGCCTCCGGCCGGCTCGACCGGCGCTTCATCTTCGGGCCGGACAAAGCCGCGATCGATGCGCAGGGTGCCTTCGCCGTCGATGCT
>JAYVMK010000146.1:0-7664 GCA_043758995.1 Lichenibacterium sp.
TGCCACCCAGGTGCGGGTGCGCTATCTCGACCGGGACGGCGCGCCTCGGGAGCGCGAGTTCGAGGGGCTGATGGCCATGGTGATGCAGCACGAGGTCGACCACCTCGACGGCGTGCTGATCCTTGACAAGGTGGCGTGATCGGCAGTGTCACGGCCTGGGCGGGGCCTCGTTCCTGCCGGGACGACAGGGTCTCGCAGGGGAGTTCGATTGGACCCAGAGACGCGCGACTCTGGCGGTCGAGCCATCCCGCTGAAAGCTCAATGAAAGCTGAATGCGTTACGGTCCGACCTTGGGTAAGCGCTGGCCGACAGAGCCGGCGCACACAAGGGAGGATGGCTGATGAGGTGGCATTACGCGACTGTGGCCCTGGTGGCTTTCGGCACCGCCGTTCCGGCGCTCGCCTATGACGGCTGGCACCTCGAACATGCAGTGACGCTCGAGGGAAAGGCCGCCGGCTGGGACTACGTGTCCTTCGACGCCAAGAACGACCACGTTTTCATCGGCCACCGCAAAGAAGGGCTGCAAGTCTACGATCCCAAGAGCATGAAGGTGATCAAGACCATTGCCGGCACCGCCGAGGCGAGTTCGAATGGCGCCGTGATCATCCCGGACCTCGATCTCGGCATTTCGAACAACGAAAGCGGCACGCTCATCCCCTTCAAACTGTCGACGCTGGACGCTCAGCCCGCCATCAAGGCCGGCGAGGACCTCGACACCAGCCATTACGACCCGGCGAGCAAGAAGCTCGTGCTCAACATGGGAGCCACGAAGGACGGCACCGAGCTCGTGATGCTCGATGTCCCCTCCCTGAAGGAAGCCGGTCGCCTCAAGGTGCCCAGCAAGAAGGTCGAGGGCGCGGACAGCGACGGCAAGAGTGGGTTCTACCTGGCCGCGCAGGATCTCGACAAACTCTACAAGATCGACGTCGTGGCGGGCAAAATGACGGCGGAATTCGACACCGGTCCGAGTTGCGGCCGCCCGACCGCCGTGACGGTCGACGCGGCCGACGACCGGGTCATCGTGAGCTGCCGCGGCCACGATGCCATCAAGCCGTCGCTCACCGTGTTCGACGGCGCGACCGGCAAGGTCGTCTACGCGGCCGAAATCGGCGGTGGCACCGACAGCGTGATCTACGACGCCGGCTCGAAGCGCATCTTCTCCGCCAATGGCGTATCGGCCAACCTCAACATCTTCGCCCAGAAGGGTCCGGACAGCTACGAGCCGGTCGAGACGCTGGGCACGCGTGCGGGGATGCGCACCATGGCGATGGATCACGCTGCCCAGACAATCTACGCCGTGACGGCCGAAGGCAGTGCGGATGCCGGGAAGAAGATCCTCACGGCGGTGTCGCCCTTCTACGCCAACACCTTCTTCCCCAATTCCTTCACGGTTCTGACCTTCGGCAAGTGAAGGCGGCCTTCGCAACGAACGACGGAGAGACGACATGACGAGACTAGGCATGTCCGCGGCGCTCGGCGCCGTGGCCCTATCCGCGATGGCGCTGGGCGGCGCTCCGGCCCGTGCGGCGGACAAGATCAGCATCATCGTGGGCGGAATGGAGAAGCAGATCTACCTGCCCCCCGTGCTCTGCGAACGGCTCGGCTTCTTCAAGGAGCAGGGCCTCGACGTCGAGCTGATCAACAGCCGCGCCGGGGTCGAGGCCGAGAACGAACTGCTTGCCGGCGCCGTTCAGGGCGTGGTGGGCTTCTACGATCACACCATCGACCTTCAGGCCAAGGGCAAGTCGATCACCACCGTCGTGCAGCTGTCGCAGGCGCCGGGCGAGGTGGAGATGCTGTCCGCCAAGGCCGGCGGCGTGAAGTCTCCGGCCGACCTCAAGGGCAAGACGCTCGGCGTCACCGGACTCGGCTCCTCAACGGATTTCCTCACGCAATATCTCGTGACCAATGCGGGTCTGAAGCCGGGCGAGTTCACCCTGCTTCCGGTCGGCGCCGGCAATACTTTCGTCGCGGCGATGAAGCAGGACCAGATCCAGGCCGGCATGACCACCGAGCCCACGGTCGGACAGCTTCTGAAGATGGGCGCGGCGTCGGTCTTCGTCGACTTACGCACGCCGGAAGCGACGAAAGCCGCGCTCGGCGGCCCCTACCCGGCGGCGTCCTTCTATGTTCAGTCCAACTGGCTCGACGGCCATAAGGACGAGGCACAGAAGCTCGCCAATGCACTGGTGAAGACCCTGCACTGGATCCACGACCATTCGGCCGACGAGATCGCCGACCAGATGCCCAAGGATTACTACGTCGGCGACAAGGCGCTTTACGTGAAGGGGCTGACGGACGGGAAGGCCATGTTCACGACGGACGGCAAGATGCCCGCCGATGGGCCCGAGACGGTCCTGAAGGTCTTGACCTCGTTCAGCCGTAACCTGAAGGGCAAGACCGTCGACCTGTCCAAGACCTACACGGACAGCTTCGTCGACCATGTCCCGACGGCGGCCCCGTGAGGTTGCGATGACCACCTCATCCCTCGCGACCGCCACAGGAGCCGGGCCGGCCATCGAACTCGTCGACGTCACGCGCCGCTTCGTGACGGCCGACGACAGAGTGACGACGGCCCTGCGTGACTTCACAATGACGGTGGAGCGGGGTGAATTCGTCTGTGTCGTGGGGCCGACGGGCTGCGGCAAGTCGACGACGCTGAACCTCGTCACCGGCCTGGCCCGCCCCAACCAGGGCGAGGTGCGGGTGTTCGGCCGGCCTGTCTCGGGCATCAGCCCCGAGATCGGCTTCGTGTTCCAGGCCGACGCGCTGTTTCCGTGGCGCAATGTTCTCGACAACGTCGCGGCAGGGCCGATGTTTCGCGGCATGCGCAAGGCCGAGGCCCACGACAAGGCGCGCGATTGGATCGACCGGGTCGGGCTGAAGCGCTTCGAGAAGCACTACCCTCATCAACTCTCGGGCGGCATGAGAAAGCGCGTGGCTCTCGCCCAGACCTTCATCAACGGCCCGAAGATCCTGCTGCTCGACGAGCCTTTCTCGGCGCTCGACATCCAGACCCGCACCTTGATGCAGGACGAACTCCTCGGCCTGTGGTCCGAGGCGAAAGCCTCGGTGATCTTCGTCACCCACGATCTCGAGGAGGCCATCGCCATGGCGGACAAGGTCTATGTCCTGACGGCCGGACCCGCGACCGTGAAGTCCGTCTACACGATCGACCTCCCGCGGCCGCGGGTGACGGCCGAGATCCGCTACGAGCCGGCTTTCGTCGAATATGCCCGCCTGATCTGGAACGACCTCCGCGAGGAGGTGCAGAAGAGCCACAACCAGGCGTCCGCCGCCGCAGCAGCCTGAGAACGCCATGTCCTCCGTCCTCGCTCAAACCCTCGATCCGCCCGCCACGCTGACGGGCCCCTCGGCCCTCGAAATCGCGGCCCGAACTGCGTCGCGTCGGCGGCAGCGGATCGTCGTCACGGCTCGCATCGGCATCCTGGTCGCGGTTCTTGGCGGCTGGGAACTCGGCACGCGATTCGGCGCCATCGATCCCTTCTTCTTCGCGAATCCCTCGGGCATCGCCGCCCAGGTGTGGATCTGGGTGACGGAGGGCACCAGCCAGGGACCTCTATGGGAGCAGATCCTGGTCACCATGGAGGAGACGGTGCTCGGCTTCTTCATCGGCGCGGCGGGGGGCGTGGTGTTCGGCATCCTGCTCGGCCGCAATCGCATGCTGGCCGACATCTTCTCGACCTACATCAAGGTGGCCAATTCGATCCCCCGCGTGGTGTTGGGGTCGATCTTCATCATCGCCTTCGGACTCGGCATGGCGTCCAAAGTCGCGCTGGCGGTCGTGATGGTGTTCTTCGTGGTCTTCGCGAACGCCTTCCAGGGCGTGCGCGAGGCGGACCGTGCCATGATCGCCAACGCTCAGATCCTGGGCGCGTCAAACTACCAGATCACCCGGACCGTGATCATCCCCTCGGCCATGAGCTGGATCCTGGCGAGCCTGCATGTCTCTTTCGGCTTCGCGCTGGTCGGCGCGGTCGTGGGCGAGTTTCTGGGCGCCAAGAAAGGCGTCGGCCTGCTGATCTCGACGGCTCAAGGCTCCTTCAACGCCGATGGCGTCTTCGCCGCCATGGTGATCCTCGCCGTGCTGGCGCTCGCCGTCGAAGCCGCCATCACCCTGGTGGAGAACCGCTTCGTCAAGTGGCGCCCGGCGCCGTTCGACGGTCAGTGACCGGATCGGGATCGACCGCGGGCAGGCGCACCTCGACGACGAGGCCTCCGCCCGGCCGACGCCGTGCCGCCACGCGGCCGGCCGCCGCTTCGGCGACCTCCTTCACGATGGACAGACCGAGCCCGCTACCGGCCGCTTCCGTTCCGCTGACGCGATAGAAACGCTCGAAGACGCGCTCCTCCTCGCCGGGTGGCAATCCCGGCCCGTCATCCAGGACGGCCAGCACCGCGTGGTCGACGTCACGGTCCACCAGCACGGTGACGCAGCAGCCCGGCGGACAGTAGCGCAGGGCATTGTCGACGAGATTGACGAGCATCTCGCCCATCATGGTCTCGTCCCCCACGGCCGTGACCTCGGTGTCGCGTTCATCGAGTCCGAGGTCGATTCCCCTCTCCAGGGCAGGCGACGCGAAGCCGTCGAGCACGCGTCGCGCCAGAGTCGCGAGCCTCACCCGGTCGTCGCGCGGGCGCCGGCCGCCGGGTTCGGCACGCGACAGGGTCAGGAGCTGTTCCGCCAATCGCGACAACTGCCCGACACCGACCTGGATGGCGCCCAGCGCCGCCGCCTGATCGGCCTCGCCGACCCGACGGACCGCGTAGGTGGCCTGAAGCGCCAGTACGGCCAGCGGCGTGCGGAACTGGTGCGCAGCGTTGGTGACGAAGCGGTGCTGGGCCGCCATCTGGGCTTTGACGCGCCCGATGTAGAGGTTGATGGCGTCGACAAGGGGCTGGATCTCCCCCTGCACCTTGTCTCTCGAGAAGGCTTCAAGGCTGTTGCTCGGCCGCGCCTGTACGTCGTCGCGCAACTGCAGGAGCGGAGCCAGACCCCGCTTCAACCCGAACGCCATGAAGACTCCGGCCGTCGTCAGCAGAGCCACGCCCTGGGCCAGACCGCCGAGCCAGAGACGCCTGACCATGGCGTCCCGGCCCTCGAGCGAGGACCCGACCACGACGGTGAACAGGCCCGCAGGTCCGGGCCCCGCCAGCGCATGATCGAGCGCGTAGAATCGCATCGGACGGTCGCGATACCGGGCCTCGTAGGACTCGGCGGGTTTCGGTAGCGGCGGGGGAAGGGGTAGGTCAGTCGCGCCGGCAATCAATCGCCCGGCACCGTCGGCGACGCGGAAATAGATGAAGTCGCCCTCTCCGTTGTCGAACATCTCGAGCGCCGCCGGCGGGACCGTGGCTTGCAGCTGGCCGTCCTCGCTTCGAGTCGCCTCTGCGATGGTCCGGGCCGAGCCGATCAGCATGCGGTCGGTGACGAGGTTCGCGGTCTCCTTGGCAGTCCGATAGCCCGTGAGGGCATTGGTGGCGGCGAGGCAGGCGAGGGGGAGGAGCACCCAGGCGAGGAGTTGCAGCCGCAGGCTATTCCGCATCGTGGCGCAGACGGTAGCCGAGGCCCCGCAGCGTCGCGATCGTCACGGCGCTCCCGTCGAGCTTCTTTCTCAGGCGGTGGACATAGATCTCGATGGCGCTGGGATCGGCCTCGTCGGCAAAGCCGAACAGCGCCTCCGCGAGCGCCGTCTTGCTGGAGGTCCGTCCTTGCCGGCGCAGGAGCTGTTCGAGGACCCCGGCCTCGCGCGGGGTGAGCGCCAATTCCCGTTCCTTCAAGCTGAAGACGCGGGATACCGTATCGAAGGCGAGGTCGCCGCATCGGATCACTGCGCTGGCCTGACCGCCGGAGCGGCGGAGCTGGGCGCGGATGCGGGCTTCGAGCTCCGACACTTCGAACGGCTTGGCCAAATAGTCGTCGGCCCCTTCGTCGAGCCCCGCGATGCGGGTCTTCAAGCTGCCGTCGGCCGTGAGCACGATCACCGGCACGGTGCTGCGTCGGGCGCGCAGCCGTCGCAGCACGTCGAGCCCGTCGACCTTGGGGAGGGCGAGGTCCAGGATCACCAACGCGTAATCGGCGAGGCGTAGGAAGTCGTCGGCCTCGGCACCGTCATAGGCGACATCGACGGCATAGTGACTGCCCCGGAGGATCGTGGCGAGCCAGCGGGCAAGATCGCGATTGTCCTCGACCAGAAGCAATCGCAACGCTCTCCTCCCCGCAGCTTGGACGGCGCCGCGACGCCGGCTCCCGGATCGAGTTTGCGGCGACGGTGCTGGGGTGCGCAAGCCGGATCCCGGCGGTCCGACCCGCGCAGGGCCGCTTCTTCAAGCGTCGAACGACGACGCCCGCCGTCGCGTCACCCCATCACGATCTGCAGTTTCACGTCGCCCGGCCGGCCCTCCGCCGCGCGCTTGAAGGCTTCGAGGCTCTGCTCGAAGGGCAGCGTCTCGGTGATGAGCGGCTTCAGGTCCACCTTGCCCGAGGCGATGATGTCGAGGGCACGGTCGAATACATTGGCGTAGCGGAAGACGGTCTCGATGCGGATTTCCTTGGCGGCGATGGAGGAGATGTCCATCTTGACCGGCTCGACCGGCATGCCGATCAGCACCAGGCAGCCTCCGGGACGCATCAGGTTCTGGATGTTGTCGTAGGCTTTCGGGGCGCCGCTCGCCTCGAAGACGACATCCGCGCCCCAGCCGTCCGTCATGGCGGCGACCGCCTCCTCCAGAGAGGCGTCGCGCACGTTGACGGTCGAAACGCCGGGATAGCGACCCGCGATGGCGAGCTTGGCCGGCATGATGTCCGACACGATCACGCGCGAGCAGCCACTGGCGAGGGCGGCCAGCGCCGTCATGATGCCGATCGGGCCAGCGCCGGTGACGACCGCCGTGTCGCCCGGCTGGACCTTGGCTTTGACGGCCGCCTGAAGACCGACCGCGAAGGGTTCCACCATGGCGGCTTCGGCGAAAGAGACGTTGTCGGGGATCTTGAAGGTGAAGGCGGCGGGATGCACGACCGCCGAACGCAGCACGCCATGGACCGGTGGGGTCGCCCAGAATTCCACGCTCGGATCGACGTTGTAGAGGCCGAGTTTGGAGGCCCGCGACGTCAGATCGGGAATACCCGGCTCCATGCAGACGCGGTCCCCGACCTTCAGGTTCTTCACGGCCGATCCCACCTCGGTCACGGTACCGGCAGCCTCGTGACCCAACACCATAGGAGCCTCGACCACGAAGGAGCCGATGCGGCCATGCGTGAGATAGTGGACGTCGCTGCCGCAGATCCCGACCGTGTGGATGCGGATCTTGACGTCGGCAGGTCCGACCGTCAGCGGCAGGTCGATGTCGCGGATCGCGATCTCATGTTGCCGTTCGAGGACGAGCGCGCGCATGGATGACTCCGTTCAGTTGATGAGAAAGCCGCCGTCGACCGGCAGGTCGATGCCGTTGACCATGGCGGCGTCGTCCGACAGCAGATAGGCGATGGCGCTCGCGACCTCTTCCGGTTGGACGAAGCGGCCGAGGGGGATGCGTGAGAGCATCGGGCCGGATTTGGCCGGATCGCTCCAGGCCTTCTCGGCCATGGGGGTCAGCGTCACGACGGGATGCACGCCGTTGACCCTGATGCCGCGACGACCGAG
>JAYVMK010000147.1:0-8225 GCA_043758995.1 Lichenibacterium sp.
CAGGGCGTCAAGGCAGGACCGCGGGGCGCGGGCTCTGAAAACCGCGCCGCAGGAACGTTGGCACGCACCAGCAGGGTCGTCGAGGGTGATCAATTCGCCGGATGGCTCAAGCCAATCCCCCGTCGCTCAGGGTGCGCAATCGCGCCGGTGACGACCAACGCGACTTCGGCCGTGTCCTCACGGGGCCTACGGGCACGCGACGATGGCCTTCTCGGCGAGCTTGATGCCGAA
The DNA here is from genome assembly GCA_043758995.1 of Lichenibacterium sp. Classification (GTDB taxonomy): domain Bacteria; phylum Pseudomonadota; class Alphaproteobacteria; order Rhizobiales; family Beijerinckiaceae; genus Lichenihabitans. The sequence continues at coordinate 232 of JAYVMK010000147.1, forward strand.
ATCTGCGCCGGGCGACATGTTCGTGAAAAACGACTCGTTGAGCTTCTGCGTGTCGGTCGGGTCGAGAGCTTGCGGCTTGAACACCGAAGCCGAGCAGCCAGTCGGTGCCCCCTGAAGGGTGATCGGGTCTTTGTCGGCCATGCTGAACGCCACGAAATACGTCGGGTCGTAGACGGTCAGCGTCAACGCCCGCCCCGCGCTGGCCGGCTGCTTCAGGGGCAGCGTGAAGTGCAGCGTCACGAGCTTGTCCTGGCTCTCCTCCGACCAGTAGTCCACGGGATCACCGAACTCGCTCTTCTGCCCCGACGACTTCACGACGGTGAAGTACCCGAACTCCGCCAGAGACTCGATGTTGGTCTTCGCCAATGGCTGAAGCTGCTCCTTGGTCAGGACCTGCCCAGGAGTTCCAAGGCCCTGTGTGATGAAGGCCGAGTACATGTCGTCGAACTTCCACGTGTGACGAACTCCAATGACGTGTCCGTCCGGACCGAACAGCACCTCTTCGGTGGCCGTCACGAAGACGTGAGGATGAGCCTGGGCGACGGAGGCGGGAAGCATGGCCGCGGCGACCAGCGCCACCGTGAGAAGGCGGGTTCTCGATCGAGACGTCATGGAAGCCTCTCCTGGTCTAATAACACCCCCTCGAAGAGGTCATCGAGTTAGAGACTTTTCCCGCTCGGCCGCGTGGGCGGCAGCTTGGAATACTGGATTGTGCACTTCCCCTCGCCGAGGTCGGCGTAGACGATCAGGTTGTTATTCTCGAGGTCATCCCAGCGTAGCGCCTTGGCCAGCACCATGTCGGCATCGCCTTCAGGCGCGCCGTGGTTGGCTCCAAGCGCTTGCACGATCACTGGGCAAGCGATGCCGCCGACCGGGTTCAAGGTGACGACCTCGAGCTTGTTCTCGGGATCGAACAGGAACACAGCCGTGAACGGCAGCGCCGCTCCTTGATACGGGGCGATCAACTCGGCTTTGAGACCGTCGGCGTCGAGCATCCGATCCGGGTTGGACTGCGCCGCGCTGTTCGACGCCGTCGTCACCTCGCCCGGGCTCATCCCCCATTGCGTGTACTGCCAATTGGCCGATGCAGGGCCAAGTGAGTACGTCAGCGCCGAAGCAGCGATCGCCGAGGCTGCTATCCCATCGCTTCACGGAACGCATTTGCCCGTCCTGAACTGGCCGTGCCTCGACATCAAGGATACGGCGTTGGCCGCCTGTGAGTTTCATGATCACGGCGACTCATGGGACGTCGCTGAGTCATACACTCAGCGGCGTTCATGCCTGCATTGCGGTCCTGGCCACAAGCCCCCGACAGCCTATAATGAGCTTCCACTCACTTAGGATCGTTCTCTCCTGAAGTTGTTGAAGATCGCTCTCGCTGCCATCGTACTGGCCACACCGGTGGCCTGCGTCACGACCTCCGCTCAGGCTGCGTCAGCGCACAATTCCCAGGCTGGAGCGAATGGTCCTACGACGAACAACGATGCACCGACTGGGCGTCATCTCAGGTCCAGAAAGCCTGTGAAGTAGCGGCGGCGCTATCTCAGCCAAGTGATCATCAGGGCGTGGGTGTATTTGGGCCAAAAGGTCGATCCACCTCGCCCTCTCACACCATCTCGATCATCCGCCGCGCGTCGGCCCGCAGCTCGCGCATCCGCCTCCGAAACTCGATCATCTCGCGGCTTCGGCCGGCGTGGATCGTGACGGCGGCACGCCACCGGGCGAGCCCATCTGCCGTCTTCGGACCGGTCGACGCCCCTCCGTGCATCCGACAGCGGCCGTTTCGCATCGGCAGGTTTCGGCAGGGCGGACCGCCGCGGGTTCGAGCCCCGCACGTGGCAGCGGCCGACTCGGCCGAGACCTCCAAGCAAGAGTAGTTTTCCGACACAGGACCCGAGCCGGCTCGTGGATGCATGGGGTCAGGTGTCCTAATCGGTTTCACTGCTCCCCCTCCCCCCCTGGCCGTCACAGGGACGGCCACAGCCTCAACCATCGGCATCTGGACGGGGCGCGACCCAATCGCCTGAGGTGCCGGCCCTGACATCGGAAGGGACGAGCCGTGACCACGGTGCCTGCGACGACGGCCTGCCCACCGTCCTGGACGACGACGCGCTCGACCCTGATCGTCTGCGGTCCCTTGCCCCGAGGGTATACCGTGCAAGAACGGTATCAACGCAATCAAGAGGATCAACTCATGCCGCGCAAAGCCGTGGACGGTGCGGTTCGGATGCAGTCGCTGAACCTCAAGACGACCCAGGAACTGCGGGACAAGATGGAGAAGGCTGCGGCGGAGTCCGGCCGAGCTTTGACCCACGAGGTTGAAGCACGTCTGAATCGAAGTTTTGAATATGACTACCTCATGGGAGAGAGTGAAACGGCGCTTGTCGTAAGAGCGATCGGGGCGGCGGTTCGTCGTTTTGAAGTAACGAGCGGTAAGCAATGGACTGAGGATAAAGACACTCAGGAGGCAGCCTTTGAGGCCGTTACACGTATCGTCGATGTGATCATGAGGCCACGTCCTGTCGAAGAGGCCTTTGTTCCAAATACAGTGGTTATAGATCCAAACGACAAATACATGCGGCTTGGACTTAAAACCATGGCTCTTGATCGAGCCATGGAAGAACTGCGCACTTACCGGAATTTGAAAGAGAAAGAGCTTATTGACCTGCGTCCTACCTCCCCGCGATAGGACGCACGAGATTGATCTGCGCCAACTCCTTCTTCGCGGCGGCGCGGCGCTCGTCGAGGTAGTCCGCCAAGTCGGACAGGTGCACGCCCTTCGCCGTCTTCTGGCTCTCGTCCATCCGGATCACGGGCAACGCAAATTCCCCTGCCCGAACCTTCCGGATCAGCTTGTCCGGCGAGAGATGGGCGAAGAAGTCTCGGCATACCTCGTCGAGGGTCAGAATGCCCCGTCCGCCGTACTGCGCCAGGAGCAGGAAACTCGTCGGCATATGGTTCGGTGCAGGCGCGGCGGCAGGCACCTTCGGGCGAGTGTTGCGGGTCATGGCTGGTCCGAGATCGCGAAACGTCGCCCGTCAACAACCGCAGTCATCCTCACTGAATTGTGAGATGCGCACTGGTGTCGCGCATGCTTCGTTGCACGTGAAGGTAGTTTTACCTGCCCGGCGCGAGATCCATGGAGGAACTCAGCGAGGTTGTGGGCGGCTTCTCCGGGTGTCGTGCCATGACAGATCAATCCAACACCTCGATCAGCCCCGACCGTAGCGCCGCCATCCTCGATGAGGCTTTGCGTCGGATCGAAGACGCGATACCTGACGCTCACCTCGGCGCTCTCCGCCAAGCGCTCCAGAGCGAGCTTGCGAAGCGGCCCTTATCGCTCGTCAAGCTGATGAAGATCGGCCGGCGTCGGGCCTTGGACCGAATTGTCCGAATGGCGCGAAAGGACGCTGCACGAGCCAACCGAACCGCCCTTTGCGCTCCCAGCACGATAGACCAAGTTGGTTTTGACTGAAGAGACGCACCGTCCACTTACTTTCCTGAACGTTTGTTCAGAGAAAGATGGCTTACGATTTCCTAAGACGCGGCACATTCGCCCGCTTTGCGCCAGTAATTCGAACAGATCGCATGTGACACGTTCGATCGTCCACACGGACTCGGGCGTGGAGCGTGGTGGTCGCCATAGATCTGATCGGATACTCACATGAACCGGCTTGTCTCTGCAGTTGTAATCTCCTCCGTCGCCCTATCGATCGCTCCAGCGGCTTTCGCACGTGACATCAAGGAGACGAGGACCTTCACCAAGGCCAACGGCACCAAGATCGTCTCTCACACGAATTTCCACACGAAGACCGATGTCACCGACGAGAAGGTGACGGCGACCCGTACCGACGGCCAGGTTCGCACCGTCTCGGAGAAGACCTCGCCCGACGCCAAGGGCGGCTTCAACGTTTCGAAGACCACCACCGGCTTCAACGGCATGACCCACACTTCGACCAGCAGCGTCGGGGCTGGTCATGGTGGTCATGGCGGCAAAGCCTAACGCCTCACATCTGTCTGCGGCCGGCACTGCCATAAGGTGGCGCCGGTCGGCGGAGACAACCTCGTCACGATGGATGTTCACAGAAGTCACCATGCGTTCACCTTTGACGTAGTTTCTGTGGACCTGCTCATTTAGAGCGCCGAAGACCTGACCCTGCGAGCCCTTGATGAGACTCCGCATTGCCCTTTTGGCTCTACTGCTGACGACCATGACGATCGGCGGCTGCGTTGGCCCTCGTCCGTGCCCGCCCGGCACACACCCAGGGCCGTATGGTCGCCGGTGCTTCGTGAACGGCTGATCAGCAGGTATGTCGGCCAACTCCCCGACCTCGGCCGGATCGTAGGTCAAGCGGTGGCACCACCGGCACTGCGGCCCGTCACGCTTGCCCAGGAAGGCCCGCAGCTCGCGCCCCTTCACGAGGGGTCCTCCACCGAATCCGGGGCAAGGGCGAGGTGCGCATCCCGGCTACGTTTGAACACGTAGTCCACCACGCGTTCGACGTGGTCGGGGCACACGTCCATGGCCTTCGACCACCGCGCCATGACGGCGATATACCCGGCTCCGAACCCGCCTTTGGGCGGCCGGATGAAGTAGCTCGGCGGCCTTGCCTTCTCCCCGCCGCGCGGAACGGGCCAATAGGCGGTGAGGCAATGGCCACTGGCCTGCAGGTCCGCCACGAAGGCGGCAGCATCGAACACGGCTGAGTGATCGGCGATGGCGCTCATGTCGTCGCTCCGCCGAACGCGGCCACCGTGCTGGCGAACAGCTTGAGGAGGTCGTCGTGCGCCTCGTCGGCCTCAGCTAATTCCTTGACCCATTCCGCCAGCGCCCGCATGCCCGCCATCGTCCGCGGTCGAACATGCTTGATCGTGCCGATGAGCGAACAAACGAGATCCGCCGCGGCGTCCTCCGCCTCTACGGCGGCCGTGTACCCAACAAGATCGTCCACGGCTCTGCGCCGCGCCGTTAGGGGGCGATGTCTCCGGTGGGTCGTCCCACCACTCGACTTCGGGAAAGGCCTGCTCGACCGCCTCGGCGATGCCCTCGTAGGCTTCGGACGCCATCCCGAGCGCGACATTGCGATCGGCAGCCGTCGTGTCCGTCCCGTCGTCGGCCGCGACAAGGCCGGCGAACTGTTCCGCGATGGCGGCGATACCGATCGCAGCCTGCCGATCAGGCGCTAGGCCGGCCCACAGCGCGGCGAAGTCCAGGGCGTCCAGTTCATCGAGGGTCATCAGGGCATCACCCCTGCAAGAGCGTCGGCAAGCTTTTCACGGGCATTCGCCATTAGCTCGACGCCTGCCCGGCGCGACACCTCGATGTCCACGGCCAAAGCCAACGCCGCCAGGGCAAGCCGATCGGCTTTCGTCAGGTCAGCATCAGGATCCAGGGCCTCGCCGACCAGTTCTGCCGCGACGAGACGACCAAGACGCAGCATGGCGAAGGCTGCATGTCCTGGGGGCAGAGGGGCGCTGCTCACCGCATGCCCCGGATCGCGGCGGCACACCGCGCCAGAAATCCCTGGGACCGCACGGGAGGCTCGTCGAAATCGACGGGCCCGAAGATTGCCGCCCGGCGCGCGAAAGCAACCGCGGCGACGGCGGCAAGGTGACGGGGGAGGCTGTCGATCATCGAGGCGCACATCCGATCGTGGCGCAGCTCGGCGACGAGCAACGCCGTCCGGTTATTGAGGGCAAGGGCCGCGGCCTGTTCAGCATCGCGGGCGGCACACCAGTGTTGGGTTTGGGCTGTCGACCAGGCGGAGCGAAGGGCGTCGCGGAGGGCGACCTTGTAGCGGCGGGTCTGACCGAAGCTCTCCGCCCGGGCAACGTCGGCGCGGGCCAAGTCGTGAGCCAAGGCCATGATGGCGCGACCGTCGTAGCGGCCGGTCGCCGTCAGAAGGTGCGGACGAGGAGCCGAACGGGACGACCGATCGGCGGTGATAATAAGGCTAGGGGAGAAGGCATTCACATTGCTCCGTAGGAATCAACGTGATACCTATGGATGAATAAGATCTCCTCGTCAATACCTAAGTATCAGAAAGGTGCGAACGCATAATGAGCATCACGGGGCGACAGATTGCAGCTGCACGAGCCCTTGCGGGCGTCAGTCAGGCCGATCTGGCGAAAGACGCCAATCTCTCCATTCCAACGGTCAAGCGAATGGAGGGCAGCCCCGGCATTGCGCAGGGGTTGCACAACAATATCGCAGCGGTGCGCCGTGCACTCGAATCCGCCGGCGTTGAGTTCATCCCCGAGAACGGCGGTGGCGCCGGAGTGCGGCTGCGGAAGATCGAACCATGATTTGTACCCGCGGTCGGCGCCGCTTGACCTGCCATCACGAAGCCGGGCACGCCCTAGCGCGATGGTGGCTCGGTTTCTACACCTACAGTGCGGCGGTTCTATCGGTCGAGGAGGTTCAAGCCGGCGTCGGCCTCGCCGATGAGCGCGGGAGCATGAGGTACGGCCTTGAGGGGCTGGTTTGTGGGAGCGGGATCCACTTACCTTTCGCGCGAGAGATCGTCGACGATGCCACCGACACCAGCGATGCCGCTCGAGCCCTGATAAACCGAACAGCACCGATCCGGGTCGAGATGGCGCTAGTGGTGATGTACGCTGGCGCTTTTGCGCAGACCGCGTTCACCAGGCAGTCTGGGACAGGATCCTTCTTCGATGGCGGGATGGCAGACCTCGACAACGCAAAGACGATCGCTGCAGAATGGTTCGTCGAAAAGGCCGATCAGAAACGTGCCCACAGGCAGGCTGAGCGTTGCGCCAGGGCCATCGTCCGTTCGCCGAAGGGTTCGGCCGCAATCGAGGCTATGGCCGAGATCCTCCACACGTTCGGGCATCTCGATGGGTCCGAGATCGACGAGCTGTGCAGCGTCGCTTACAGCGAGGCCTTCGCCTTTGACCGCTGGGCTGAGGCTTGGCCCCCTACGCCAGCGCAGATCCGAGATGGGTTCTTGCCGCAACCGCGAGCGCAGGCGGTGGCGGCATGAGCCCTCCCAACACGCCGATGTGCGACCTCAAAAGGTGGCCTCATGATGAAGCTCTCTGGTCGTCAGATCCGCGAAGGTCGTCGCTTGATCGGCATAACGCCTGCTGCGCTCGCTGCCGCGGCGAGCGTCAATGTCGATGTCGTAGTTCGCGCCGAGTTGGTGGATGGCGCGCAGATCACCAAGGCAGACACGATGCATATTCAGCTTGCTCTCGAAGCTGCCGGCATCGAGTTCGATCCGGAGAGCACGGGTAACGTGGGCGTGAAGATGCGGAAAAGCATGGTCTGATGCGGAACGCGCAGAGCCACGCCGCATGCGCCCTTCGGCTGATATCAGTCCGATTGGAGAGCCCGTCCGGCATCTCTGCCAGGAGTGACGCCCGGCGGTTGCGACGCCGTGGTAACACGGATCCATGATGCTCAATCAGGTCCTCCTCCTCGACGATGTCGAGCTGAACAACGTTCTTATGGCTCAGGCCGTCGGCGGGATCGCGGGCTGCACCACGATGGCCTTCCAGGATCCGTCTTTGGCCCTGGCCGCCCTGAAAGCAGAGCCTGAGCGTTTTTCGTTGGTGGTGACCGACTATGAGATGCCCGGTATGAACGGCATCGCTTTCGTCCAACAGGCTCGTGCCCTGGACGGCCTTCGCCATGTCCCCTTCGTGATGGTGACGAGCTTCGACCAGCGACGCATCCGGCAGGAGGCTCTCGAAGCCGGCGTCACCGACTTCATGGGCAAGCCCTTCGACGCCGGCGAGGTCAAAGCGCGACTGACGAACCTTCTCGAGCTGAATGCGGCGCGACGGGCCGAGCTTGAGAGGTCTGACTGGCTGGCGCGGGAGGTCGCTCTGGCCACCCGAACGATCCGGGACCGCGAGCGCGAGATCGTCATCCGGCTAGCACGCGCCGCCGAGTATCGCGACACCGATACCGGCAACCACGTCACGCGCGTGTCGCTGCTGGCGAGATGCATCGCCGAGGGGCTCGGGTG
>JAYVMK010000148.1:0-24822 GCA_043758995.1 Lichenibacterium sp.
GATTGCGCTTCTCCGGGGCTGTATTTCAAGGTCGACACGGGGGGAGACATCAGCGCGGCCATGGAGACGCTGTTCATCAAGGCCGTCGGCTCGGCTCACCTGACGCAGTAGTGTCCCTTGCCGGGTCGTGATCCGGCGACCCTCTCGAGGCGGCGCGAGATGTCGGCAAGATTTCAGACGCTGAGATGCGCCCGGACCTCGTGTTCCACCATGTCGGCCTTGGCGCCGCTGAGCACCACGGCGCCGCGGTCCATCACGGCGAAGCTGTCGGCGAGGTCCCGAGCGAATTCGAAATATTGCTCGACCAGGACGATCGCCATGTCGCCGCGGCCGCGCAGGTAATCGATGGCGCGGCCGATGTCCTTGATGACGGAGGGCTGGATGCCCTCGGTCGGCTCGTCGAGCACGAGGAGTTTCGGGCGCGTCACCAGCGCGCGGCCGATGGCGAGCTGCTGCTGCTGTCCGCCCGACAGGTCGCCCCCGCGCCGGTGCATCATGGTCTTCAGCACGGGGAAGAGGTCGAAGACCTCCTCGGGCACGTGGCGGAGTGTTCGGCCGACAGGGGCGAAGCCGGTGTGGAGGTTCTCTTTGACGGTGAGCAGCGGGAAGATCTCGCGGCCCTGCGGCACGTAGCCGATGCCGCGTTTGGCGCGGGCGTGGGTCGGCAGGCGCGATACGTCTTCGCCGGCGAGCGTGATCGCGCCGCCGCGGATCGGCTGCTGGCCCACGATGGCGCGCAGCAGCGATGATTTCCCGACCCCGTTGCGGCCGAGCACGCAGGTGACGCGGCCGAGTTCGGCCCGGAGCGACACTTTCCGCAGCGCCTGCGCCGCGCCGTAGAACAGGTCGACCGACGCGACGTCGAGGAGCGGAGCACGGGAGAGGCGCGCGTCGAGGAGCGGAGCGGTCTCAGCGGCCAAGATAAACCTCCACGACGCGCGGGTCGGCCGAGACCTGGTCGAGCGGCCCCTCGGCCAGCACGGCGCCCTCGTGCAGCACCGTCACCTTGACGCCGAGGTCGCGCACGAAGGCCATGTCGTGTTCGACCACCACGACGGCATGGTCCCGCGCGATCTCGCGCAGCAACTCGGCCGTGGTGGCGGTCTCGGAATCGGTCATGCCCGCCACCGGCTCGTCGACGAGCAGCAGCTTCGGGTCCTGGGCGAGCAGCATGCCGATCTCCAGCCACTGCTTCTGGCCGTGGCTGAGGTCGCCGGCGCGGCGCGCGCGGTGATCCCAGAGGCGGATGCGGCGCAGGATGGCGTCCACCTTCTCCTGCCGGTCGCGGGCGGCGCGGCCGAACAGCGTCGCGAAGGCGCCGCGCGGTGCCTTCAGGGCCAAAGTGACGTTGGTCTCGACCGAATGGTTCTCGAAGACCGTCGGCTTCTGGAACTTGCGGCCGATGCCGAGTTCCGCGATCTCGGCCTCGTCGCGCTGGGTGAGATCCACCGAGCCGCCGAAGAACACCGTGCCTTCGTCGGGGCGGGTCTTGCCGGTGATGACGTCCATCATCGTGGTCTTGCCGGCGCCGTTGGGGCCGATGATGGCGCGCATCTCGTTCGGCGCCAGCACGAGCGACAGACCGCGCAGCGCCTTGTATCCGTCGAAGGACACGCGGACGTCGTCGAGGTAGAGCAGCGAGGAGGTGAGGACGGGATTGGTCATCGTCTCACTCCGCCACCGGCTGAGGCAGGATCTGCTCTTCCGGCGCCAAGGGGCGCGCGGTCGGCGGTTCCGGGCGGCGCCGGGCCGTCACCCGGTCGATCAGGCCGAGGAGGCCCTGCGGCAGGAACAGCGTCACGCCGACGAAGAGCCCACCGAGCATGAAGAGCCAATATTCCGGAAAGGCGCCAGTGAAGTAGCTCTTGCCCCAGTTGACCAGCACGGCGCCGAGCGCCGCGCCGACCAGCGTCCCGCGTCCGCCGACCGCCACCCAGATGACCGCCTCGATGGAATTCGCGGGCGCGAATTCGCCGGGGTTGATGATGCCGACCTGCGGCACGTAGAGCGCGCCGGCGACACCCGCCATCATGGCGGACAGGGTGAAGATCACCGTCTTGTAGTGCTCGACCCGGTAGCCCAAGAAGCGCACCCGGCTTTCGGCATCGCGGATCGCCACCGTGACCTGGCCGAATTTCGAGCTCGTGACGGCGGCGGCGGCGAGGTAACCGAGCGCCAGCGCGATGCAGGAAGCGGAGAACAGCGCCGCGCGCGTGCCGTCCGAACGCACGTCGAAGCCGAGGATGTCCTTGAAGTCGGTGAGGCCGTTGTTGCCCCCGAACCCCATCTCGTTGCGGAAGAAGGCGAGCAGCAGCGCATAGGTCAGCGCCTGGGTGATGATCGACAGATAGACGCCCGTCACCCGCGACCGAAAGGCGAAATAGCCGAAGACTAGCGCGAGAACGCCCGGCACCAGCAGCACCATCAGCATTGCATAGGGGAAGGACGAGAAGCCCCACCAGGTCCACGGCAGCGCATGATAGTTGAGGAAGACCATGAAGTCGGGAAGATCGGGATTCGCGTAGGAACCGCGCGCCCCGATCTGGCGCATCAGATACATGCCCATGGCATAGCCGCCGAGCGCAAAGAAGGCGCCCTGGCCGAGACATAGGATTCCGCAATAGCCCCAGACCAGGTCGAGCGAGAGCGCCAGCAGGGCATAGCAGAGGTATTTGCCCACCAGCGTCACCGCATAGGTGGAGAGATGCAGGGGCGAGCCCGCCGGAGTCAGCAGCGACGAGGCCGGCACCAGCACGGCGGCGGCGATGAGGAGGCCGAGGAAGACGAGGCCGCGCGGGCCGAGGATGCGATGGGCCTGCATGTCACACGACCTCCGGCTGGTTGGCCCGCTCTCCACTCGTCACCGCGTAGCCGAAGATCCGGCACGCGAAGACGGCCGCAGGCCGCAGGGAGAATGGAGCCGGCCTCCGGCCGGGCGTCTTGCGCTGGGTCCCCGCCGGCGCGGGGACGAGCGGCAGATGGGAGAGGCGGGCGCAGGTCATGTCAGGCCTCCATCGCCCGGCCCTTGAGGGCGAAGAGGCCGCGGGGGCGCTTCTGGATGAAGAGCACGATGAAGACCAGGATGGCGATCTTGGCCAGCACGGCACCGGCGAAGGGCTCCAGGAACTTGTCGGCGACGCCGAGGCCCAGGGCCGCCACCAGCGTGCCCCAGAGGTTGCCCACGCCGCCGAACACCACCACCATGAAGCTGTCGATGATGTAGTTCTGGCCGAGGTTCGGCGACACGTTGTCGATCTGCGAGAGCGCCACGCCGGCGATGCCGGCGATGCCCGACCCGAGCCCGAACGCCAGCGCGTCGATGCGGCCGGTCGAGATGCCCATGGCGGAGGCCATGCGGCGGTTCTGCGTCACGGCTCGCATGCGCAGCCCGAAGGGCGTGGCGCGGAGCAGGATCTGCAGCGCCGCGAAGACCGCGAGCGTGAAGACCACGATCCACATGCGCCCGGACGTGATCTCGAGCCCGCCGAGGTGGAACGAGCCCGCCATGAAGGCGGGAGCCGAGACAGGGCGATTGTCGGGGCCGAAGGTGGTGCGGACTGCCTGCTGCAGCACCAGCGACACGCCCCAGGTGGCGAGCAAGGTCTCGAGCGGGCGGCCGTAGAGGAAGCGGATCACCGTGCGCTCGATGGCGACGCCGATCGCGCCGGCGACGAGAAACGCCACCGGCACCGCGATGGGGAGCGAAAATTGAGACAGGCCCGGGGCGTGGGTGACGAGGAGATCCTGCAGCACGTAGGTCGTGTAGGCGCCGATCATCACCATCTCGCCGTGAGCCATGTTGATGACCCCCATCACGCCGAACGTGATGGCGAGGCCGATGGCGGCGAGCAGCAGAACCGAACCCAGCGACAGCCCGTACCAGGCGTTTTGCAGCGCCTGCCACAGCGCGAGCGTGAACTGGATCGACGAGATCGCCCCGGCGGCAGCGCTTTTCACGGCCGGAGAGGCGTCCGGCGTCGCGGCGGCCTGGTTGACGTAGTTCAGGGCGTCGCCATCGGCGCGCGTCTTCAAGGTCGCGATTGCGGCGAGCCGGTCCTGCTCCGAGCCGGTAGCCGAGGTCGCCACGATGGCGGCGCGCGCCTGCAGCAGCGCCGCCTTGGCGGCGGGGTCGCTCTCCTTGGCGAGAGCGGCGTCGACGGCGGGGAGGGCTTTGGCGTCTGGCGTGTGGAAGGCCGTGTCGGCGGCGGCGAGGCGTTTCGCACGGTCCGGCGACAGCAGGTCGAGGCTGCCGACCGCCGCCGTGATCTTGGAGCGGATGCCGTTGTTGAGGCGCACCTTCTTCAGGCCGCCCTGCGACACGCCCTCGGCCTTGGCGCCGGTGGCGGCGTCGTCGAGCGTGCCCGACGCATCGGCGTAATAGACGAGATGCGTGCCAGGATCGAAGAACAGGCGGCCGTCCGAAAGAGCGCCGAGCACGGCCGGGGCCGTCGGGGCGCCGCTGGCCACGAGGTCGTCGATGCCGCGATCGGTTTCGGGGAATTTGTCGGCGGCGAAATGCGCCAACGCGTCATCGACCGCGGCCGCTCGGGCCGGGCTGGCGGCGAAAGCCACGAGTGCGATCAGGACCGCGATGATCTTCGGCATGGGCGGCTCCTGGTCTGAAGGGTTCGCACCCGGTCGCCCCTCCACCATGCTGCGCATGGTCCCCCTCCCCCACTTCGCAGGGGAGGACTACGGAGGGTGCCGCGCTCGTCCTCCCCTGCGCAGCGAAGGAGGGGGACCGCCTGGAAGGCGGTGGTGGGGGCGAGACCGGGTTCGACCGGTCACGCTCCTCCAGCAAATGTCAGGCCGCGCCGCCGCACTTGCCGACCTTGACGTTGTAGTTTCCGCAGCTCATCGGCTTGCGCCAGTCGCCGATCAGGTCCTTGGATCCTTCGAGGTAGGGCGACCATTCCTGCGCGACGACGAGGCCCGGCGTCTGCCAGACGGTGTTCATCTGGCCGTCGGCCTGGATCTCGCCGATGTAGACCGGCTTGGTGATGTGGTGGTTCGGCATCACGGTCGAATAGCCGCCCGAGAGGTTGGGCACCGAGACGCCGATCAGCGCATCGATCACCGGGTCGGCCTTGAACGTGCCGGCCTTCTCGACGGCCTTGACCCAGGCGTTGAAGCCGATGACGTGAGCTTCCATCGGGTCGTTGGTGGTGCGCTTCGGGTTCTTGGTGAAGGCCTGCCACTTGGCGATGAAGGCTTTGTTCTCCGGCGTGTCGATCGACTCGAAGTAGTTCCAGGCCGTCAGATGCCCGACCAGCGGCTTGGTGTCCATGCCGGCCAGCTCTTCCTCGCCGACCGAGAAAGCCACCACGGGAATGTCCGTCGCCTTGATGTTCTGGTTGCCGAGTTCCTTGTAGAAGGGCACGTTGGCGTCGCCGTTGATGGTCGACACGACGGCGGTCTTCTTGCCGGCCGAGCCGAACTTCTTGATGTCGGAGACGATCGTCTGCCAATCGGACTGGCCGAAGGGCGTATAGTTGATCATGATGTCTTCGGGCTTGACGCCCTTGAGCTTCAGATAGGCTTCGAGGATCTTGTTGGTGGTGCGCGGATAGACGTAGTCGGTGCCGGCCAGCACCCAGCGCTTTACGTTGCCGCCGTCGGCGCTCATCAGGTAGTCGACGGCCGGGATGGCCTGCTGGTTCGGGGCGGCGCCCGTGTAGAAGACGTTACGCTCGCATTCCTCGCCCTCGTACTGGACGGGGTAGAAGAGAATGTTGTTGAGTTCCTTGAACACCGGCAGCACGGACTTGCGCGACACCGAGGTCCAGCAACCGAAACAGGCCGCGACCCCGTCCTTCGAGATCAGTTCGCGAGCCTTCTCGGCGAAGAGCGGCCAGTTCGAGGCGGGGTCGACCACCACGGCTTCGAGCTTCTGGCCGAGCACGCCGCCCTTCTTGTTCTGCTCGTCGATGAGCATCAGCATGACGTCCTTCAGCGTCGTCTCGCTGATCGCCATGGTGCCCGACAGCGAATGGAGCACGCCGATCTTGACGGTCTCGCCCGCCGCGAAGGCGCGGGAGGCGCCGCCGAGCGTCGCCGTGGCGGCGAGGGCCGAGGCGCCGAGCAGCGCCTGCCGGCGGTTCATCGCAAAACGATCCATGATGCTGGTCCTTCGTGTCGCTGCGGCGGGGCGCCGCGGGTTCACCTGCCGGGACTTTGGATCGCGAGATCGCGGGGGGACATACGTCGAATGACGTATGTTGCATCGCACGCCCGCTTCGACTCTGCTCGGGGTGGAACGGGGGGATCGGCATGAGCGGCATCGTCGGCAATGGTTTTCAGAACTTCCTGCTGGCGCTGTCGGCGCTGTTCTCCATCGTCAATCCGATCGGCGCCGCCCTGATCTTCGCCCGGGTCACGGCGGACCGCACCCATGCCGAACGGCTCGACCTGGCGCGGCGGGTCGGCCTCTACGCGGCCCTCGTGATGCTGGTGTCGCTCTGGGGCGGCGCCTATGTGCTGGACTTCTTCGGCATCTCGCTATCCGCGCTGCGGATCGCCGGCGGCCTCGTGGTGGCGGGCCAGGCCTGGACCATGCTGTCGGCCGCCGAGGATCACGAAGAGCGCAAGGAAGGCCAGGCCGCCCAGGCGTCGGGCGTCCCCGACGTCGCCTTCTTCCCGCTGACCATGCCTTTCACTACCGGCCCCGGCACCATGTCGGTGGCGATCGCGCTGGGGTCGAGCCTGCCGGTGGGCTCGCCGCAGATGCTGCCCTTCTTTCTCGGCTCCTCGGCGGCCGCGCTCGCCGTGGCCGCCATGGTGTGGATCGCCTACGGCTCGACCGACCGTATCCTCGGCTGGCTCGGGCCGGCGGGCGCCAGGGTGATGTCGCGCCTGAGCGCCTTCCTGCTGCTGTGCATCGGCACGCAGATCACGCTCGGCGGCGTCACCGACGTTTTGAGGGGTGTGCTGCGAGGCTGACGAAAGGGCGGTGCCCTACAGCCCGAGGTCGCTCAGCCCCGGATGATCGTCGGGACGGCGGCCCTGCGGCCAGAAGAACTTGCGCTCGTCGGATGCGATCTTCAGGTCGTTGATGCTGGCGATGCGGCAACGCATCAGCCCCTCGCCGTCGAACTCCCAGTTCTCGTTGCCGTAGGAGCGGAACCACTGGCCGGATTCGTCGTGCCACTCATAGGCAAAGCGCACCGCGATCCGGTCCCCGCCGAAGGTCCAGAGCTCCTTGATGAGCCGGTAGTCGAGCTCGCGATCCCACTTTCGTCGGAGAAACTCCACGATGGCCGGGCGACCGACAAGAAATTCGGCGCGGTTTCGCCAGACGCTGTCCTCGGTATAGGCCAGGGACACGCGTTCGGGTTCGCGGCTGTTCCAGGCATCCTCGGCCATCCTGGCCTTCTGCGCCGCGGTTTCGGTCGTAAAGGGCGGAACGGGCGGGCGGCTGGCCATGAGGCATCCTCGCGTGACACTGGTTGGGTCGCGAGGCTCGCAACGTCGGGCTTGGCCGTCAATCCGAAGGTTTGGATTCTGAGGCATTGAAGCCCCGGCGAGCTGTCGCCCTATAGAAGGTCCGCTTGATCGACGTCGCGCCGCCAGGGCTGCAATGCCCCGGCGGACGCGTACGGGCGACGAAGAGGGCCGTGTACCTCAGAACTCCTGCCACTCGTCGGCGGCCGCTTTGACGGCCGCGCCCCCGCGGCCGACCGTCTTCAGCATGCCGACCGGACGATGCGCGGTGGTGAGCGGAGCCGCCTCCTGCCGTTCACCGCCGTGCCGCATGGCGCCACCATCGCCGAGCTGGAACCGGCTCACCACGCCGGAGAGCTCCTGCGTCTCGCGCGCCAGCGCGTGGCTGGCGGCCGTCGATTCCTCGACCATGGCGGCGTTCTGCTGGGTGACCTGATCCATCTGGTTGATGGCGGTGTTGATCTGGTCGAGGCCCGAGGCCTGTTCCTGCGCCGAGGCGGCGATCTCCGTCACGATGGTGGCGAGTTCCGCCACCTGACCCAGGATGAGTTCAAGGGCCGTGCCGGTCTCGTCGACAAGCTTGACCCCCTGCCCGACCTGCTCGCTCGATGCATTGATCAGCGACTTGATCTCCTTGGCGGCATCGGCGGAACGCTGGGCCAAGGCCCGCACCTCCGACGCCACCACGGCGAAGCCGCGACCAGCGTCTCCGGCCCGGGCCGCTTCGACGCCGGCATTCAGGGCGAGAAGATTGGTCTGGAAAGCAATTTCGTCGATGACGCCGATGATCTGGCCGATCTGGCCCGACGACCGCTTGATGCCGCTCATGGCCTCGACGGCGCGGCGCACGACGGAGCCCGACTGCTCGGCCGCAGTCTTGGCGGCGCCGACGACGTCGCGAGCGTGGATGGCACTCTGGCTCGTCTTGCGCACCGTCGCGGTGACCTCGTCGAGCGCTGCGGCCGTCTCCTCGAGGCTCGCCGCCTGTTGCTCGGTCCGACGCGAGAGGTCGTCGGCCGCGGTCGAGATCTCGCCGGTGCCGGACCGGATCGCCGACGTATTGGCGGCCACTACCGTCAGCGTGTCGGCGAGCTTCGCCATGGCATCGTTGAAATCGACCCGAAGCTTGTCGTAATCGGCCGCGAATCTCTGGTTCAAGCGGAACGTCAACGCGCCTTGGGCAAGTTGATCGAGGCCACGGCCGATGCCTGCTACGACATCGGCGAGGTCCTGAGCCGCGGTGGCCTTCGCGGCTTCGTGGCGCCGCTGCTCGGTCTCGGCCTGAAGTCGGGCAGCTTCGACATCGCGCTCCATCGCGACCTTGTCGATGGCACCCTGTTTGAAGACTGCGACGGCCTTGGCCATGGCGCCGATCTCATCGGAGCGGCCCGTGTCGCCGATCGTCGTAGCAAGGTCGCCATCCGCGAGGCGGGTCATGCCGGAGGTCAGCCGACTGATCGCTGCGGAGAGCCTCCGAGCGAAGGCGAAGAACGCGCCAAGGACCAAGAGGCACACGGCAACGGTTGCCGCCACCATCGACCAGAGCGCCACCTGCCCTGCACTGACGATCGCTGTGACATCCGACGCGACGGCCAGCACGCCGATCTTGGCACCGATGAAATCCTTCAGCGGGACGCCGCCCAGGGCGAAGCTGCGCCCCCCGACATCGACGGTGTGCTGGATCGTGCCACCGTCGAGGATGGTCTTGAGTTCCGCCTGAGTCAGGAGCGGCTCGCCCGAGAAGGTCGAGTTCTGTTTCTGGAAGGTGCCGTCGCGCAGCAGCATGGCGGCGAGGTCCGCGTGCAGAGACGCTTTCAGGCGCTCGAAAAACCCGGACCCGAGAGCCGTCCCGGTGTCGACGACGCCGACCACGCGGCCGTCGACCAGGACCGGAGCGGTGGCGAAGACGCTGAGCGCGGTCAGGCCGGGTTCGATTCCGGTCACGAGGCGACCACGCGAGAGGGCCTCTCCGACCGTCCTCCGCCGGCCCGCAACATTGTCACCGAACTTTTCCGGCGTGTGAATGCGCGCGACGGCCGTCTGGCTGGCGTTCATGAAGGTGATCAGTTGGACGTCCGTTTCCTTCTTGACGGCTTCGTAGCTCGTCTTGAAACGGCCGATGATCTCGTCGCGCTTGCCTGCTTCGATGAGTTCGCCCAGTCCGGGCTCGCCCGCCATCGTCAGGGAGAGACCCGTGGCGGCTCTCGTCTGCGCCGCAATCTCGGTATTGATGAAGGCAATGTCGTTTACGAGTTCGGCCGCCATTCGCTCCTGCATCGCCCCATACTGGCGATCGATCGCGATGCCGCCAATGGCGAGACACGAGAACAGCACGGCGGCGAAACCGCATGCCGTGATCTTGACCCAGAGTGGCCTGGAAACGCCCTTGTCGACCATCAACTGAACCTTTGAACGTGTGTCGTTGTGTCCTCTTGTTTGCGCTCGATCGTTTGATTTTTAGTAAAGGCTTCGTCTCGAGCCAGGGAAGCGTGCCGCTATACCGGAGCGCTCGCGTTGACTTCCTCTAGGTTCGGCAAGTGAGCGAACCTCCCTGTCCGCATCGACAACTTGGACCGATGCTCGCATCCATTCTTGGATCGACGCTCGCATTCATTGTTGAGACGAGCGGCGTCACCCGGCCGCCACGCCGTCCATTCGGAGGTTGCGGCCGCGTCGATGTGTTTCGCCGGCGGAGGGCTCGAGCCCGAATCGAGCAGGTCGGTGATGCCGTCATGCGGCGGCGCACGACCTGCTCGGCATCGATGTCGCAGACGCTGGAGGATCGCTGCCTCGGCGGTGATCGGAACGGCGTCCTACGCCGCCTCGCTCAACAGCGTGGCGAAGCGCGCCATGTCGACGTTGCCGCCGCTGAGGATCACGCCGACCCGCTTCCCCTTGACGTCCACCGCCTCCGAAAAGGCTGCCGCCGCCGCGAGGCAACCCGTGGGCTCGACCACGATCCGCATGCGCTCGGCAAAGAAGCGCATCGCCTCGACCAGCGCGGCATCCGGAACCGTGACGATGTCCGACACGAGCCGTCGGATGATCGGAAAGGTGAGCTGACCGAGATGCTGCGTCTGAGCGCCATCCGCGATGGTGCGCGGAACCTCGATGTGGACGATCTCGCCGGAGCGGAAGGATCGCTGTCCGTCGTTGCCCGCCTCGGGCTCGACCCCGACGATCCGGCAGCCCGGAGAGAGCGCCTCCGCGGCGAGCGCCGAGCCGGCCAGGAGCCCGCCGCCGCCAAGGCAGACCAGGAGCAGGTCGAGCGGCCCGGTCTCCTCGAAGAGCTCCTTGGCGGCGGTACCCTGCCCGGCGATGACCTCCGAATCATCGTAGGGCGGGATCAGGGCCAGCCCGCGTTCTTCGGCGAGGCGCCGGCCGATAACCTCCCGGTCGTCGCGATAGCGGTCGTAGAGCACCACCTCGGCGCCATAGCCGCGCGTCGCCGCGACCTTGGCGACGGGCGCATCCTCGGGCATCACGATGGTGATGGGCGCACCCTGGAGCTGCCCGGCCAGGGCCATGGCCTGAGCATGATTGCCCGACGAAAAGGCCACGGCGCCTCGCGCGCGCTGGGCCTCGCTCAGCGCCGCGATGGCGTTGAAGGCGCCACGGAACTTGAAGGCCCCGACGCGCTGCAGGTTCTCGCATTTGAAGAACAGGCTCGCGCCCGAGCGGGCATCGGCAGTGCGCGACGTCATGACGGGCGTACGGTGGGCGAAGCCGGAGATGCGGGACGCCGCGCGGGTGACGGCGGCATAATCGGGCGGACAAGAGGGGGTCATGCAGGCTCCGGATCGCGTGTCCGACAACGATACCGGCTAGCCCTGCGGGACAAAAGCGCGGGGGACAGATCGTCGGCGCCAGGCTCGTTCTGCTTGCCCGCCGCGTGATCCGATGATTAGCGTCGCACGAGATCGAGACAGAAACGGCTTTGGCCGGAACGACGCCTCGTCAATCAGGGGAGTTCGGCATGTCAGGCACTCGCACCCGCTGGGCCTTCGCCGGCCTCCTGACGGCGTCCTGCCTTGCCGGGGCTCCGCACGACGCGCAGGCTCGCATCGTCAGCCTCGAACTGCAGCGCGACGCGGTACCGGCCTTCGGCGGCGCGAGCTTCGGCGACGTCGGGCCTTACGAGCGATGGACGGGTCGCGCCGATGGCGAGGTCGATCCGGCCGATCCCGTCGACGGCGCCATCGCGGATATCCAGCTCGCGCCCCGCAATGCGCGCGGGCATGTGGCCTATTCCACGCCGGTCACGGTGCTGCGTCCGCGTGATCCCGCGCGCGGCCGCCACGAGATCCTGTTCGACCTCAACAACCGCGGCGCCGTTCTGGGTTTCGGCGCTCTCGACGACGCGGCTCGAAACAGCAACGACGTGGCGGCGCCCGGCAACATCGGCAACGGATTCATGATGCGCCGGGGCTACACGATGGTGTGGAGCGGATGGGACGCGATCTCCGGCGCATCGCCGGCCGTCGACCCCGGCCCTGGCGCCTTCGTGCTCGATGTACCCGTGGCGCATCGGCCCGACGGCGAACCTCTGACAGGACCGAACCTCGAGGAATTCGTGATCGACAACGACACGACCACCACCGGCCCTCTGACCTATCCGGCGGCGGATCTCGACCCCGCTCATGCGAGCCTCACCCTGCGGCGGAACACGGACGACCAGCCCGTGGCGGTGCCGCCCTCCGCCTGGCGTTTCGATCCCGGCGGATCCTCGATCAGCCTGCTGCCGCAGGGCACCCGCTTCAAGACGGGCGAGATCTACGAGCTCGTCTATCCGGCGCGGGACCCCAAGGTCGCCGGCCTCGGCTTTGCGGCATTGCGCGACGTCGCCACCTTCCTGCGCGGCGCGTCCGCCGACGATGACGGTCACGCCAACCCGCTCGCCGGCGACATCCGCGAGGTGACCACCTTCTGCATTTCGCAGCCCTGCCGGGCGATGCGCGATTTCGTGCGACTCGGCTTCAACGCCGTCCCGGGCGAGCCCCCGCGCAAGGCGGTCGACGGCGTGCTCGACTGGATCGGCGGCGGCAGCGGCATCGATCTCGACCGGCGGTTCGCCGAGCCCTTCCGCACGCATCGGCAGCATATCGCCAGGCACTATCCCGAATTCGCATTCCCCTTCGCCTACAACACGACGACCGACGCCGTGACGGGGCGCACCGACGGCGTGTTGGCGCGCTGCACCGCCACGGCGACCTGCCCAAAGATCATCGATGTCAACTCCGACAACGAATACTGGGCCAAGTCGGGCTCCAATCTTCACACCGACGCAGCGGGACGCGACCTTCCGGACCTGCCGGAGGTCCGCCTCTATCTCCTGGCGAGCCTTCCGCACGGCGACGGCATCCCGGCCCACGGCCCCGGCATCTGCCGCGTGGCGCGCAACCCGCTCGTCGCGAACGCCGCCCTGCGGGCGCTGCTGGTGGATCTCGACGCCTGGGTGTCGGACGGGGTGCCGCCGCCGGCCAATCGTCTTCCCCGCTCCGCCGACGGGACGCTGGTCGCGAGCGACCACGCCGCGACAGGCTTTCCGGCGATCCCGGGCGTGACCTACAACGGCCGCTCCCACCAGGGCGACATGCTCGATTTCGGTCCGCAGGCCGCGACGGGAATCCTTGCGGTGCCGCCGGTCATCGCGGCATCCCGCTACCCGACTCTGGTCCCGAAGGTCGACACCGACGGCAACACGGTGGCGGGCATCCGCCTGCCGGCCGTGGCCGTACCGACCGCAACCTACACCGGCTGGAACCTCAGGGCCGATGCCGACGGAGACGGATGCGATGCCGCCGGCATGGTGATCCCCTTCGCCCGGACCGAGGCCGAACGGGCCGCCGCAGGCGATCCCAGGCCTTCGTTGGCGGCCCGCTATCCCGACCACCCCGCCTATGTGCGGCAGGTCACGACGGCGAGCGACGCCCTTGTGGCGGAGCGGTTCGTCCTGCGGGAGGACGCGGATCGCTTTGCGGCGGCCGCCGAGGCGAGCGACATCGGGCGCTGACGCCCTTCAGGTTCTCCCGAAGCGCTTGGGCCGGTGGGGCTGAGGCCCACGCGCTACGGAACGCGCGCTTCAGTAGACCAGGCGCGCCCGCATCGTGCCGGCGATGGTGCGAAGCTGTTCGAGCAAGGCCTCGGCCCGGTCGCCGAGGTCGATGGCCTCGACCACGACATACCCGACGTCACCATCGGTCTGCAGGAACTGGCCGGTGATGTTGATGTCCTGCGACGAGAAGATCTCGTTGATCTTGCGCAGCATGCCCGGCAGGTTCTGGTGGACGTGGATGAAGCGCGTGCCGTTGGGGCGCGGCGCGAGCTGCACCTGCGGGAAGTTCACGGCGCCGACCGTCGAGCCGACATCCGAATATTCGATGAGCTTGCGCGCCACTTCGGCGCCGATGCGCTCCTGCGCTTCCAGCGTCGAGCCGCCGACATGCGGGGTGAGGATGACGTTGCCGAGCCCTTGCAGGGGCGAGACGAAGCGCTCGGAGTTCGACCCGGGCTCCTTCGGGAAGACGTCGACGGCCGCGCCCTGCAGGTGACCGTCCTTCAGGGCCGCCGCCAGAGCGTCGAGGTCGACCACCGTGCCGCGACTGTTGTTGATGAGATAGGCACCGGGCTTCATGGCCCGGATCTCGGCCTCGCCGATCATGTTCTGGGTGGAAGGCGTCTCGGGCACATGCAGACTGACGACGTCGCTCTGCCCCAGCAGCTCGTGCAGGCTCTCGACAGGGTCGGTGTTGCCGTGGCGTAGCTTGTCCGAAGTGTCGAAGTAGATCACCCGCATGCCCATGGCTTCGGCGAGGTTCGACAGCTGCGTGCCGATATTGCCGTAGCCCACGATGCCCAGCACCTTGCCGCGGACCTCGTGGCTGAAGGTCGCCGATTTGTCCCAGCCGCCTTCGTGCGCCGCGACCGAGCGCGGGAAGATGCGCCGCAGCAGCATCACGATCTCGCCGATGACGAGTTCCGCCACCGAACGCGTGTTGGAGAAGGGCGCGTTGAACACCGGAACGCCGACCTCGCGGGCGGCGTCGAGGTCGATCTGATTGGTGCCGACGCTGAAGCAGCCGACCGTCATCAGCCGGTCGGCGGCGGCGATCATCTCCCGGGTCATCTGGGTGCGGGAGCGGATCCCGAGAATATGCGTGCCCTGCAGGGCCTCGACCAGGGCTTCGCCATCGAGCGCCGTCTTGAGGCGCGTAACATTGGAATAGCCTGCCTGGACGAAGAGATCGGCGGCGGTCTGGCTGATGCCCTCCAGCAGGAGGACGCGGACCTTGTCCTTCGACAGCGAGTAGCGGGGCGTCATGGTGTCTCTCGTGATCGTCGCCACCCTGCGGCGGCCGGCGCCGGGCCCGGCGCGCTGCACCGGCAGGGCTAGCCGAGCGGCGACGCCGCGTCGACCCTTTTTGCCCCGCATTCCAGCATGGGAGGGCTACTGACGCGCCAGCATGTCCAACATGGCGGCAATCTTGTCCTGGACGAGGTCTCGCGTGAGGGCCTCGAGCGTCGAGCTGCCGACATCCTCCGGCCCGGTCCCGGAGATCAACGTGGTCCGCTGGAACAGCACGCGCCGCGCCGCCCGGTCACAGACGACGTTGAAGTGCGGAGCGCCGTTCTTGAAATTGACCGTGAGGTGACGCCGGAAGACGTTCATCTGCACCGAGGTCGGCACCAGCACGCCGTGGCACGTGGTGCGCTCCGCGATGCGTTCGATCGAGAAGAAGCGGCCGTGGCGCTCGATGAGGCGGCCGATCTCCGTCATGGCCGGCACGACGACCCGCTCGGCCTTGGCGCGGAAATCGCGCAGGAACAGGTCGCCGGATGATGGCGGCTCGGGCGCGTGCGTCGGTGCGCCGGGGCTACGCCCGACGGACAACGACGATTCCAGTCTGCCCTTCAGATCGCCCCACATCGGGACCTCCCCGCCCGACCTCTCCGTGCCGATCAGGAGAGTGTGGCAGGCCTGCTCCGGCCTGCCAAGGAGACAGGGGGCCGCAGCGCGATGGGCGAGGGCGTCAGGAGCTTCATGCGGCTTTCGGGGCGTACCAGACCTCTGTACGCCCCACCATGATGCGGTCGTTGGCCGACGGGAGGACGGAGGCTCTCTCCAACGGCGAGGCCGTCGAGGGCATTCCGCCGGAAGTGCTGAACGAGCCGTCAACAAGCTGTTTCTGCTCGAGACCGTGACCCGTCTGGAGAACCTGCGCGTGCCACCTGGTAATCGCTGGGAGGAGTTGTCGGGTCGCCGCTCCGGGCAGCACTCGATCCGGGTCAACGATCAGTGCCGGATTTGATTCCGAGGGACGAGCGACGGCGTTCACGACGTCGCTTTCGTTGACCACCACTGGGAGCAGGGCGTCATGCGAGACATCCCGCTACCCCATCCCGGCACCATCCTGCGTGAAGAGTTTCTGGAACCGATGTCGCTTTCCGTCTACGCGCTCGCCAATGCGACCCGCGTGCCGCGCAGCCGCCTCAACGACATCTGCCGAGGCCACCAGGCATGTCGGCGAACATCGCGTTGAGGCTTGGCAAGTATTTCGACGTCGATCCTCAATGGTTCCTCAACATGCAGAGCAAGTACGATCTGCAGATGCAGGGCGAAGTCTTAGCCGAAGAGTTGGCGGCGCACGCCACGAGGGCGAATCCCTAAGAACAGCGCGCATTCAGCGCGTTGCACTCAAAGCGGAATGTTGTCGTGCTTGCGCCACGGCTTTTCGGCCTTCTTCGCACGCAGCATGGCGAGGGCCCGGGCGATGCGGCGGCGGGTGGAGCGCGGCCGGATGACCTCGTCGATATAGCCGCGCTCGGCGGCCACGAAGGGCGACAGGAACCGACTCTCGTAGTCGCGGGTGCGCTCGGCGATCTTGTCCGGGTCGCCGATGTCCTGGCGGAAGATGATCTCGACCGCCCCTTTGGCGCCCATCACGGCGATCTGCGCCGTCGGCCAGGCATAGTTGACGTCGGCGCCGACATGTTTCGACGCCATCACGTCATAGGCCCCGCCGAAGGCCTTGCGGGTGATCACCGTCACCATCGGCACCGTGGCCTGCGAATAGGCGAAGAGCAGCTTGGCGCCATGCTTGATGAGCCCGCCGTATTCCTGCGCGGTGCCGGGCAGGAAGCCGGGTACGTCGACGAAGGTCAGGATGGGGATCTCGAACGCGTCGCAGAACCGCACGAAGCGCGCCGCCTTGCGTGACGCGTCGCTGTCGAGCACGCCTGCCAGGACCAGGGGCTGGTTCGCCACCACGCCCACGGTCCGGCCGCCGACGCGGGCGAAGGCCGTGACGATGTTGCGGGCGAAGGCCGCCTGGATCTCGAAGACATCGCCCTCGTCGACCACCTTGGCCACGAGTTCCTTGATGTCGTAGGGCGTGTTGGGATTTTCGGGGACCAGCGTGTCGAGCGAGTTGTCGCGGCGCTCGACGTCGTCGAAGGAGGGCCATTCGGGCGGGCCGGCCGTATTGTTCGATGGCAGGAAGTCGACGAGGCGCCGCACCTGCAACAGCGCTTCGACGTCGTCGTCGAAGGCCATATCAGCGATGGAGGATTTCGTCGTGTGGATGCGGGCGCCGCCGAGGTCTTCGGCCGTCACGGCCTCGTTGGTGACGGTTTTGACGACATCGGGGCCGGTCACGAACATGTAGCTCGTGTCCCGCACCATGACGATGAAGTCCGTCATGGCCGGCGAATAGACGTCGCCGCCCGCGCAGGGGCCCATGATGACGGAGATCTGCGGGATGACGCCGGAAGCTTCGGCGTTACGGCGGAACACCTCGCCATAGCCGCCGAGCGCCGCCACACCCTCCTGGATCCGGGCGCCGCCGGCATCGAAGATGCCGATGATCGGGGCGCGGATCTTCATGGCGAGATCCTGCATCTTGGTGATCTTGGCGGCGTGGGTTTCCGAGAGCGAGCCGCCGAAGACCGTGAAGTCCTTGGAGAACACCACCACGGCGCGGCCGTTGACGGTGCCCCAGCCGGTAACGACGCCGTCGCCCGGGATGCGGGTCTTCTCCATGCCGAAATCGACGGAGCGGTGCTCGACGAAGGTATCGTATTCCTCGAAAGAGCCGGGATCGAGCAGCAGCTCGATGCGCTCGCGCGCCGTGAGCTTGCCCTTGGCGTGCTGCGCGGCGATGCGCCGCTCGCCCCCGCCCGCCGCCGCTTCCGCGCGCCGCCGGTCGAGATCCTCGATCACACCCCGCATCGTGCCTCCCCGCGCTTCCCCGTTCCCGTTGTGGCGCCTTTCGACCGGTTCCCGCAAGCGGCCGCTCGGCGTGGCCCTGTCCGGATGCCTCGCGGTTTCGCGTTCGCCTGGATGCAGCGGCCGTTCATCTTGGCGAACGTGTTCGCTCTTCTCGTAGGCGGTGCCTTTCGGTCCTTCTGTCTTCATGTCGGGCTCGGCTGGAATACGGTCGAGGCCATCCGCGCACTGTGCTATGCGGCCAACATTGGTCGAGACGAAATCGCGATGGAGGCGGTAACCCGTCTGGCGCTCGTACGAACCTCCGCATGCGAACACATGCTTCGTCTGATGACGGCGATGTTTCAACACGGGAGAGAGACATGATCACTCGACGTCTCGCACTGACTGTCTTCACCGTCGCGGCATGCCTTGCCGCTGTACCGTCCCTCGCCGCCAATGGTGCCGTAGATGGCTGGTCGACATTCGACCGCAAAGCTTTCGCTGTGGCGCAACAACAGGGCAAGTCGATCCTGGTCCACGTGACGGCGCCCTGGTGCCCCAACTGCAAAGCGCAGAAGCCGATCCTTTCCGGCCTGCTGATGCGGCCGGAGTTCCAGGGCATCCAAACCTTCGAGATCGATTTCGACTCACAGAAGGACCTGCTGCACGCGTTCGATGTGCGTAAGCAGAGCACGCTCATCGCCTTCAAGGGCGCGACCGAGGTCGGCCGCTCGACAGGCGACACCAATGCGGCAACGCTGGAGGCTTTCGTTGCCAAGTTGAAATGAGGCCATGCAGATGCTGGCCACTCTCGGATTTGCCTTCCTCGCGGGCCTGTTCTCGACGCTGTCGCCTTGCGTCCTGCCACTCCTTCCGATCGTACTCGGCGCCGCGGCGTCCGAGCATCGGCTCGGACCGATCGCCCTGGCGTTGGGGCTCGACCTCTCGTTCACCGTGATCGGCCTTTTCGTGGCGACCGTCGGCTTTGTGGTGGGGCTCGACGCCGACGTGTTTCGCCTCGCCGGTGCCGGACTGGCGGTCATGATCGGCCTCGTGCTGGTCGTTCCGCGCCTGCAGACGCAGTTCAGCCTGGCGTCCGGACCCGTGGCCAACTGGGCCGACCAGCGGTTCGGCCGGTTCAACACCTCCGGACTGTCCGGTCAGTTCGGCGTCGGTCTCTTGCTCGGCGTCGTGTGGTCGCCCTGCGTCGGGCCGACGCTCGGGGCGGCGTCCCTGCTGGCGGCGCACGGGCAGGACCTGACGAAGGTCGCCGCCACGATGCTGGTCTTCGGAACCGGGGCCGCCGCCCCGCTGATCGTTCTCGGCATGCTGTCGCGTGAGTTGATGATCAGGTCGCGCGGCCGGCTGATGGCTACCGGCCATATGGCTAAGATCCTCATGGGAACAGTGCTCGTCTTGGTCGGCGTCCTGATCCTGAGCGGGTTCGACAAAATGCTCGAAGCTTGGGTCGTGGACGGCTCACCGGCCTGGTTCGTCGACATGACCACTCGATTTTAGACCAGTCGCGTTCAGCCGAATTCGAGGTAAGCTCGCCGTAACGAAACGGGAGGGACCATGCCGGGCAGCGGCTTCACAGTGACGCTGGAGGGTCGCGTCGCCTTGGTGACGGGCGCCTCGTCCGGGCTCGGCGCCCACTTCGCGGCCCTGCTGGCGCGATCCGGCGCACGCGTCGTCCTGGCGGCGCGCCGCATCGAGAGCTGCCAGATCCTGGCCGAGACCATCCACAGTGCGGGCGGCATTGCCTCGGCGCTTCGCATGGATGTCGCCGATGCGGGTTCGGTCGGCGCCGCCATGGCGGAGATCGATACGCGGTTCGGCCGTCTCGACCTGCTGGTGAACAATGCCGGGATCGCCGCCACAGCGCCAGCGCTGGATCTCGCCGAAGCCGATTGGGACGCCGTGATGAACACCAACCTCAAGGGTGCCTTTCTCTGCGCCCAGGCGGCCGCGACGCTGATGCGGCGCGAGGGCGGGGGCGCGATCGTCAATGTCGCTTCGATTCTCGGGGCGCGGGTGGCGTCGCAGGTCTCCGCTTATGCGGCCTCCAAGGCGGGCCTGGTGCAACTCACCCGGGCGCTGGCGCTGGAGTGGGCGCGCTACGGCATCCGCGTCAATGCCCTCAGCCCTGGCTATATCGAGACCGAGATGACGCGCGACGCTCTCGCGGGCCCGGCAGGCGAGGCCCTGGTGAAGCGCATCCCTCAGCGCCGGCTCGGCCAGATGGCGGACCTCGACGGACCGCTGCTGCTGCTCTGCTCCGACGCTTCGCGTTACATGTCCGGGGCCGAGATCGTGGTCGACGGCGGCCACCTCGTCTCGTCGCTGTAGGATCCCGGCCATGGACTTCACGATCTCCTCCGCGATCGACGCCCTGCGGAGCCGTATCTCGGGCTTCGTCGAGCGCCGGCTGCTTCCGTTGGAAAGCGATCCCGCGAGCTTCGACCCGCACGAGAATATCGCGCTGCCGTTGCTCGAAACGTTGCGGGCCGAGGCGCGGGCCGAAGGCCTGTGGTGCTTGCAGCTTCGCTCCGAGAATGGCGGGCTCGGCATCGGCCGGGCCGGCATGGCGGTCTGTTACGAGGCCATGAACCGCTCGATCTTCGGGCCCGTCGTGTTCAACTCCGCCGCACCCGACGACGGCAACATGATGATGCTGGAGGCGATCGGCACGCCCGACCAAAAGGAGCGCTGGCTCGCCCCTATCATGCGGGGCGAGGTTCGCTCGGCCTTCGCCATGACGGAGCCTCATCCGGGCGGCGGCTCCGACCCCTCGATGATCCAGACCCGCGCCGACAAGCAGGCGGATGGCTCCTACCGGATCACCGGCCGCAAATGGTACATCACCGGCGCCTCCGAGGCCGCCCATTTCACCCTCGTGGCCAAGACGTCGGACGATCCGCGCAAAGGCCTGACGGCCTTCCAGTTCCACCGGGACCAGCCCGGCTGGGAGATCCTGCGCCGCATCCCCATCATGGGGCCGGAGGAGCATGGCGGCCATTGCGAGCTTCTGTTCGACGGCCTCGTCGTCGAGCCCGAGGACGTGCTGCTCGGGGAGGGCGATGGCCTCAAGGTGACGCAGATCCGGCTCGGGCCGGCGCGCCTCACCCATTGCATGCGCTGGCTCGGCCTCGCCAAGCGTTGCGTCGAAATCGCCGAAGCCTATGCGGCGGAGCGCACCGGGTTCGGGGTGCGGCTGGCCGACCGCGAGAGCGTGCAACTGATGCTGGGCGCGCTGGCGATGGAGATCGAGATCGGGCGGCTGCTGGTGATGAAGGCCGCCTGGGAGCTCGACCGCGGCGGCTTCGCCCGCAAAGAGGTGTCGATGGCCAAGGTGCAATGCGCCAACGTCCTGCATCGCGCCGCCGATACCGGCATCCAGATCACCGGTGCGCGGGGCTATTCCAAGGACACCGTGCTCGAATGGATCTACCGCTACGCCCGCCAGGCCCGGCTCGTCGACGGTGCCGACGAGGTGCATCGGATGGTGCTCAACCGCGCCCTCCAGGCGGAGGGACGGGAGTTTTGGAGATGGCCGGTGGCGGAGATTTGAACCGTGCGGCTACCCGTGCAGCGTGTCGAACAGGTCCGACCACGACGGATTCATGTCCAGAATGACGCGCACCTTCCAGGCGCGCGACCAGTGTTTCATCGTGTGCTCGCGCTGGATCGCGGCGCGCGATATCGTCATGGGGTTTGTACCAGACCAGCCGGCCGAGACCGTATCTCTTGGTGAAGCTCGGATAGACGCCAGCCCGGTGCTGCCACGCGCGCTGGCCGAGGTTGCTGGTTACGCCGAGGTACAGGATGCCGTCCGGCCTGTTGGTGACGATGTAGACCCAGCCGCCGCGCATGGACGTCATCCTGCGAGCCCGGCCATGACGGTGGACAGGAGATGGTGACGTGAACGACCTCGCCTTCGACCCCGCCCGCCTCGAGCCCTACCTCCGAGCCCACATCCCCGGCCTCGCCGGCCCGATGCGGCTCGAGCGGATCGCGGGAGGGCAGTCGAATCCCACTTTCTTCGTCACCTCCGACACGCGACGCCTCGTGCTGCGCAAGCAGCCACCGGGCACCCTGCTCCCCTCCGCCCATGCGATCGACCGCGAGCACCGGGTCATCGCGGCGCTGCGCGGCACCGCCGTCCCGGTTCCGGAGGCGCTGCTCTTCTGCGACGACCGGAGCGTCATCGGCACACCCTTCTACGTCATGCAGCGCGTCGACGGGCGCGTGTTCCACGATTGCGCGCTGCCGGGCTGCTCGCCGGCGGAGCGCCGCGCGCTCTACCGATCCATGGCGGAGACCCTGGCGGCGCTGCATGCGGTGGAGCCCGCAGCCTGTGGTCTCGGCGATTACGGCCGGCCCCAGGGCTTCTACGCCCGCCAGCTCCGGCGCTGGTCCGAGCAATGGCGCGACCTCCGCACCCGCGAGGATCATCATATCGAGCGGCTCATCGTCTGGCTGCCCGCGCACACTCCCGACGATCCACGCTGCGGCATCGCCCATGGCGATTTCCGCATGGGCAATCTGATGTTCGCTCCCGAGGGACCTGGCGTCGCGGCGCTGCTCGACTGGGAATTGTCGACACTCGGGCCGCCGCTCTCCGACCTCGCCCATAGCTGCATCGCCTGGCACTCGACTCCTGACCAGTATGGGGGCCTGCTCGGCCTCGACCTCGAGGCTCTCGGCATCCCGAGTCAAGCGGAGTACGAGGCGGACTACTACGCCGCGCTGGCGCGCCACGGCGTGGCGGCGGAACCGCGGATGACGGGCTTCCACATGGCTTTCGCGCTGTTCCGGTGGTCGATGATCTTCGAGGGCATCGCGGCGCGGGCCAGGGCCGGCACGGCCTCGGCCAGCGATGCCGGATCAGTCGGCGGCCTCGCGGCGAGCTTCGCCGAACGCGCGGCGGCTTTCATCGCCTGAACTCGCACGGGGCTGTAGGGGTGACGCGGACTCGGCCGCGTGGCACGATGATCGTCAACAGGGTCCGGGAGCAGAACCGTTGTTCAAGAAGATCCTCATCGCCAACCGGGGCGAGATCGCCTGCCGCATCATCCGCACGGCCCGGCGCATGGGGATTGCCACGGTCGCGGTCTATTCGGCGGCCGACCGCGACGCGCTCCACGTCGAGATGGCCGATGAGGCGGTGGCAATCGGCCCAAGCCCCGCCGCCCAATCCTATCTCGTGATCGATGCCATCATCGACGCCTGCCGCCGTACCGGCGCCGAAGCCGTCCACCCCGGCTACGGCTTCCTCTCCGAGCGGGAGGCCTTCGCCGACGCCCTGCGGGGGGCCGGCCTCATCTTCATCGGCCCGAATGCCCATGCCATTGCCGCCATGGGCGACAAGATCGAGTCGAAGAGGTTCGCCCGCGCGGCCGGCGTCTCCACCGTGCCGGGCAACCTCGACGTCATCCGCGATGCCGCTCATGCAGCCGAGATCGCCGACGGCATCGGCTATCCGGTGATGATCAAGGCCTCTGCGGGTGGCGGCGGCAAAGGCATGCGGATCGCCTATGCCGCCGACGAAGTGGCGGACGGCTTCGCCCGAGCCCGTTCAGAGGCGGCGGCCTCCTTCGGCGACGACCGCATCTTCATCGAGAAATTCATCGAGAATCCACGCCACATCGAGATCCAGGTGCTCGGCGACAAGCACGGCAATGTCATCCACCTCGGCGAGCGCGAATGTTCGATCCAGCGCCGCAATCAGAAGGTGCTGGAGGAGGCGCCCTCGCCGCTGCTCGACCCCGAGACCCGCGCCCTCATGGGCGCCCAGGCGGTGGCACTGGCGAAAGCCGTCGATTACGATTCCGCCGGCACGGTCGAATTCGTTGCAGGCCAGGACAAGAGTTTCTTCTTCCTCGAAATGAACACGCGGCTCCAGGTCGAGCATCCCGTGACCGAGCTCGTCACCGGCCTCGACCTCGTCGAACAGATGATCCGCGTCGCCGCTGGCGAAGAACTGACGATCCGCCAGCAGGACGTTCACCTCCAGGGCTGGGCCGTCGAGTCCCGCATCTATGCCGAGGATCCGACGCGCGGCTTCCTCCCCTCGACCGGCCGCCTTACGACCTACCGCGCTCCGCGCGCCGGCACCGAGGACGGGGTGACGGTCCGGGTCGACAGCGGGGTCGGCGAAGGCGGCGCCATCTCGATCTTCTACGATCCGATGATCGCCAAGCTCGTCACCCACGCGCCGACGCGGGAGCAGGCCGTGGCGGCGCAATCCTCGGCCCTCGACGCCTTCGCGATCCACGGCATCCGCCACAACATCCCGTTCCTCTCCGCCCTCATGGCGCACGAGCGCTGGAAGGCGGGGCGGCTGTCGACGGGCTTCATCGCCGAGGAATTCGGGGCGGAGTTCACCAATCCGGTTCCAGCCGGCACGGTCGCGCTGCGGCTCGCCGCGGTGGCGGCCGTGGTCGACGCCAAGCTCAACGCCCGCAAGCGCTTGATCTCCGGGCAGATGCCGGTGGCGCGCCCCGTCAGCTTCGAGCGGCGACGCACGGTGCGGATCGGCGAGCGCGACCTCGTCTTCACGCTCGACGGATCGGACGGGCACTGGGTGATGGACATCGAGGGCGCCGAGCCGGTCACGATCGCGAGCGACTGGCGGCCGGGCGAGCCCGTGTGGCACGGGACGGTCGGTGGAACGCCGACCGCAGTCGGCGTGCAGTCGGCGCCGAACGGCGTCCTGCTGTCGCACGGCGGCAGCGTGGCCGACGCTCGCGTCTATACGATGCGCGAAGCCGAACTGGCCCGGCTGATGCCCCGAAAGGTCGCG
Source organism: Lichenibacterium sp. (assembly GCA_043758995.1). Lineage (GTDB taxonomy): Bacteria > Pseudomonadota > Alphaproteobacteria > Rhizobiales > Beijerinckiaceae > Lichenihabitans. The sequence goes on from JAYVMK010000148.1 coordinate 24,453, forward strand.
GGCGGCTCCGGCCGGCAGGTGCTCTGCCCCATGCCGGGGCTGTTGCGCGAGTTGCTGGTCGGCGAGGGCCAGGTCGTGAAACTCGGCGAGTCGCTGGCCGTTGTCGAAGCCATGAAGATGGAAAACGTGCTCAAGGCCGAACGTGACGGCACCGTGGCGCGCATCCTGGTCAAGGCGGGCGACAGCCTCGGCTTCGAGGCGGTGATCCTCGAATACGCGTGAGGGCCGATATGACACCGCCCGCCTTCTCCGACGCCGCCGGCGAGGCTGCCTGGCGCAGCGCGGTCGCCAAGGTGCTGAAGGGCGAGGACTTCGACACGCGCCTCCTCAGCCGCACGCTCGACGGCATCCCGATCCAGCCCCTCTATCC
>JAYVMK010000149.1:0-9830 GCA_043758995.1 Lichenibacterium sp.
CCCGGTTCTCTCAGCGCCGTCATCAATGCCGCGCTCGCTTCGAAGCCCCGCTTCGATGCCATGAAGGACTTCTTCGAGGGTGTCGGGACCGGATCCAGCGCGGGTATCTGGCCCGAGGCGCCGAAGCCGCGCCGCGCCGCCGCCCCCCGGGTCACCGTCCAGGCCGTCTCGCGCCTCGGCGAGAGGGGGGCCGCCTGATGCTCGTCATCGACCACGACCGCGCGGGCGGATATTGGGGCGCCGTCTACTGCTTCTGCGCCATCAAGGGCTTGCAGGTCGTGATCGACGGCCCCGTCGGCTGCGAGAACCTGCCCGTCACATCGGTGCTGCACTACACGGACGGGCTGCCGCCGCACGAATTGCCCATCGTGGTCACCGGCCTGTCGGAAGAGAACCTCGGCCAGACCGGGACCGAAGGCGCCATGAAGCGTGCCGCGGCGGTGCTCGACCCGAAACGCCCCGCCGTGGTGGTGACGGGCTCCATCGCCGAGATGATCGGCGGCGGCGTCACGCCCGAAGGGACCAAGCTCCGTCGGTTCCTGCCCCGCACGATCGACGAGGACCAGTGGCAGGCGGCCGACCGCTCGCTGACGTGGCTCTGGCGCGAGTTCGGTCCCAAGAAGGGCGCGACCCCGGCTGCGGCGGCGCGCGCTCCCGGATCGAAGCCCCGGGTCAACATCATCGGGCCCTCCTACGGCATGTTTAACATGCCCTCGGACCTCGCCGAGATCCGCCGCCTCATCGAAGGGATCGGCGCCGAGGTGAACCTCAGCTTTCCCTTGGGCTCGAGCCTCGACGACGTGCCCTACCTCGCCGACGCCGAAGCCAATGTCTGCCTCTATCGCGAATTCGGCCGGGGCCTCTGCGAGGTGCTCGGGCGTCCTTACCTGCAGGCGCCGATCGGTCTTCACGCCACGACGGCCTTCCTGCGGGCCCTGGGGCAGGTGCTCGATCTCGACCCGGAGCCCTTCATCACCCGCGAGAAGCAGACCACCATCAAGCCGCTCTGGGATCTGTGGCGGTCCGTGACGCAGGACTTCTTCACCACGGCGTCCTTCGCCGTCGTGGCCAACGAGACCTATACGCGCGGCATCCGCGCCTTTCTCGGAGACGATATGGGCCTGCCGTGCACCTTGGCGGTGCCTCGGCGAGCGGGCGCCAAGACCGACAATGCCGCCATCAAGGCGGCGCTTCTGGCCTCGCCGCCGCTGGTGGTGTTCGGCTCCGTCAACGAGCGCATGTATCTCGCCGAGGGCGGGGGGAGGGGAATCTTCATTCCGGCTTCCTTCCCCGGCACCGCCATCCGACGCCACACCGGCACGCCCACCATGGGCTACTCGGGCGCCACCTACCTGGTTCAGGAGGTGTGCAATGCGCTCTTCGACGCGCTGTTCCACATCATCCCGCTGGCCGGGCAGATGGATGCCGTCGAGGCGACACCCGCCGGCCGGCATGCCGAACTTCCCTGGGACGAGGATGCCCGCGCGGGGCTCGACCATACGGTCGAATCCGAGCCGGTGATCGTCAGGATCTCCGCCGCCAAGCGCTTGCGCGATGCGGCCGAACGCGAGGCGCGGCGGGGGGGATCCCCCAGCGTCAGCCTCGATCATCTGCGGCAGGCCGGAGGTCGTGCCGCATCGGTCCAACATAGGCAAGCGGAGACAGTCTCATGAGCGCCGTCACATCCAACGTACCCGGCCGTCTGGCCGCCCATCGCGACTACCGCCTGATGCTCGGCGCAGCCTATCCGCTCTTCGTAGCCGGTGTGGCGTTGCGCAGCCTCGGCCTCCTGAGGGCGGATCCGCTCCGCCCCGTCTCCTTTCTCGCCGCCGTGCGCGCCCGCGCCTCCGCCGTGATCCCGTTTGCCTTCATGGGCTAAACCCGCCGCGACCCACTGCGCACCGGCCGTCCGGACGCGGTACCGATCCCCGCAGACGAGGAACCACAGACTATGCCAGAACAACCAGCCGCCTATGTCGATCGAGACAGAATTTCTCTATCAGGTCTGACAAGACCCGAAGCTCAGGAATTCAACAGATTCTTCCTGATCTCCTTCGTGGTCTTCACCCTCATCGCCATCGTGGCTCACTTCCTCGTCTGGCAGTGGCGTCCGTGGCTGCAAGGGCCCGCCCCTATCGCCACGTCGATGATCGACATGGTGAAACCCCTTCTGACGATGCTGGGCTGAGGAGCCGATCATGTATCAAGTCTGGCTTCTCTTCGATCCTCGGCGGGCTCTTGTCGGGCTCTTCACCTTTCTACTGGTGCTGGCCCTGCTGATCCACTTCATCCTGCTCTCGACGAGCCGGTTCAACTGGATCGAAGGCCCGTCTCCGGCGGTCATCGGCACCAAGATGACGGCTCCGCCCGCGCAGCCGACCTCGACCACCAACACGGCACCCAAGCAGTGATCTGACCCTAGGGGCCGCGCCAAGTGCGGCCCCCTTACCTCTGACTCAGAACGGACGCGCGACCTTCGAGGTCCCGGTCGCGGAAAGGCCCAGCCCCATGGCGATGTTGTCATTCGAGCGCAAGTATCGTGTCGCCGGCGGGACGTTGATAGGCGGTCAACTCTTCGATTTCTGGGTCGGACCGTTCTATGTCGGCTTCTTCGGCGTCACGGCCATCTTCTTCTCGTTACTGGGAACGTTGCTGATCTTCTGGACCGCCGCGATCGGGCCGTCCTGGGAACCCTTCCAGATCAGTGTCGATCCGCCCGCGCTGAAATATGGGCTCGGCTTCGCGCCGCTCCGTGAGGGTGGCCTGTGGCAGCTCGTCACCATCTGCGCCGTCGGCGCCTTCATCTCCTGGGCGCTGCGCGAGATCGAGATCTGCCGCAAGCTGGCGATCGGCTGGCATACCCCCATCGCCTTTCTCACCGCGGTCTTCGCCTATGTGGCGCTGGTCGTCATCCGCCCGATACTGCTCGGCGCCTGGGGACACGGGTTCCCTTACGGCATCACCAGCCATCTCGATTGGGTGTCGAACATCGGCTACCAGTTCCTGCACTTCCACTACAATCCGGCCCACATGCTGGCCGTGACCTTCTTCTTTACGACGACGATGTTCCTGGGGCTTCACGCCGGGCTGATCTTGTCGACGGTCAATCCGGCGAAGAAGGGTGAGGTGGTCAAGGGCACGGAGCACGAGAACGCCTACTTCCGGGACTACATCTACTATTCGGTCGGGGCCTATGGGCTGCATCGCCTCGGGGCCTTCTTCGCACTCAGTGCCGGGTTCTGGAGCGCGATCTGCATCATCCTCAGCGGTCCGTTTTGGACCGAGGGTTGGCCCTTCTGGTACAATTGGTTCTTGAGCATCCCCATCAAGAACGCCGCTGGATTCTGAGGGACGCGCCATGGCCAACTTCCAGTCGATTTACACCAAAGTCCAAATCCGCGGCCCGTTCGATCTCGGCCCGCCCCCCATCGAACGCAGCGAGCCCCGGTTCGGGAAGACGTTCTTCTCCTACTGGCTCGGTGCCCTCGGCGACCCTCAGGTCGGACCCTTCTACCTGGGCTGGGAAGGCGTCGTGTCCCTGATCCTCGGGTTCTCGGCCTTCGAGATCATCGGGCTCAACATGTTCGCCTCGGTGAACTGGGATCCGATCGCCTTTCTCCGGCTGTTGCCCTTTCTCACGCTCGATCCGCCAGCCGCCAAATTCGGCCGGTCGCCGATCGTGCCGCTGCAGGAAGGCGGCTGGTGGATCATCACCGGCGCCTTCCTGACGGCTTCGATCCTGCTCTGGTGGTATCGCAGCTTCCGCCGCGCTCGAGCCCTCGGCATGGGCATGCACGTCTCCTACGCCTTCGCGTCGGCGATCTTCCTCTACCTCAGCCTCGGCTATATTCGGCCCATGATCATGGGCAACTTCTCCGAGGCGCCGCCTTTCGGGATCATCACGCATCTCAACTGGACCGCGACGATCTCGGTGCTCTACGGCAACTGGTACTACAATCCGTTCCACATGCTGTCGATCGTCTTCCTCTACGGCTCGACGATGCTGTTCGCCATGCATGGCTCGACCATTCTGGCGGTGTCGCGCTTCGGCGGTGAACGGGAGGCCGAGGAGATCGTCGATCGCGGCACCGCGGCCGAACGGGCGGGCCTGTTCTGGCGCTGGACCATGGGGTTTTGCGCCACCTACGAATCCATTCACCGCTGGGCCTGGTGGTTCGCGGTCCTCACGACGCTGACCGGTGGCATCGGAGTCCTGCTCACCGGCACCGTGGTCGACAATTGGTTCCTGTGGGGGGTGAAGCACGGCATCGCCCGCCAGTATCCCGCCGCCTATCCTGCCTTCCCCATCCCGGCCAGCGCCTTCAAGGACGGTGTCCAATGAGATACCTGCCCTATGTGGCCATCGCTGGCGCGGCGGCCGTCGGGACCTTCCTGTTGCTCTTCCCGACCTGGGACCGCCCCCCGCTGGTGGCCCAGGAGTTCGGATCCTCCGCCCTCGAACTCGTCAATCTCATCAATCCGCGGCGGCCGCCGCCCTATGGTGTGGTGCCGGATCCCCTGCCGGTCGCTCAGACCGGCGGACCTCTCGCCCGGGACGCCTACAAAAACGTCCAGGTGCTCGGCGACGTGCCCCAGGCCGAGTTCGACAGGCTCATGGTGGCGATCACCCAATGGGTCGCGCCGAAGCAAGGCTGCGGCTTCTGCCACACCGGCCCCGCCGCCGACGGCAAGGTCAATTACGCCGATGATGCGCTCTACACCGACAAGGTGGCGCGCCGCATGATCCAGATGACGATGAAGATCAACACGGATTGGGGCAACCATGTCGCCCCCTCCGGCGTGGTGTGCTTCACATGCCATCGCGGCGAAAACATCCCGCCACGCGTCTGGTACAAGCAGCCCGATCCCGGTCATGCCGGCCTGCTCGGCAAGCCGCGGCCCTGGCAGACCAATGCCAAATACATCCGCGACTTCTTCCCCACCAAGGGGAACGAGCGATGGTTGCTTGACGACGAGGATTCAAACCTCGAATCCAACGCCGCCCTGCCGGGCGAGCGGGGTAGCGGCGTCGGGCAGGAGGCCGTGGCCGAAGACCTCTACGTCATGATGATGATCTGGTCGGACGCGCTCGGGTCGAACTGCAACCTGTGTCACAATTCCCGCGCGCTCTACGATTGGAAGCAATCCTCACCCTATCGGCTCGATGGGCTCTGGGGGCAGTATCTGACGCAGGACATCAACAAGAACTTCCTGGCCCCCGCCGCCACGCTGTTCCCCCGCGAGCAGCTCGGTCAGATGGGCGACAGCGCCAAGGCCGATTGCGGCACCTGCCATATCGGTCGGCAGAAACCGCTCGGCGGTTACAACATCATCTCGCATTACTCGGCCCTGGCCCCGAAGGGCGTCTCGGCCGGGCCGGACCAGACCATGCGAGACACGATGCGTCCGATCGAGATCGTCGGGCCGCCCTATGATCCGACGGCGAAACCCATCCCGATCAGCGTCCCGGCCTATCCGGCACCGCAACTCTCCACCGGAGGCGACGCAGCTCCCGTGGCGGGGGCCCTGATCGGCCCGGCCGTGCTGGCGCCAGCCCAACCGCTGACCAACGTCGCCTATCCGCTGGCGCCGGTTTCACCGGCCGCTCAGCCAAGCCCGGGAGCTCAGCCATGAGGAGGCAGTCCTCATGGCCCACTCGGGGCCGCCGGCCGGCGATCCTGACGGCCGTCGTCGTCCTGGTGATGTCGGCCGGACCTCTGGCGGCGGCGCAACCCATCCCGCTCGTCGCCGGGACCTATTGCGGGCCCGGTGACGCCAAGATTATCGTGGATGTCGTCAAGGACCAGGTGACTCTCAACGGGTTGGTCTGCAGCTTCCCGGTCATCGCCGCCGATCACTTGCAGTCCGATCTCTGCAGTTCGGCCGAAGGGCAGAGTTCGCGTCAGTCCTTCGATCTGCGCGTGATCGGCCCGCAGTTCATCCATGACGGGTCCTGGTACCAACGCTGCGGTGACGTCCCGGCAACGCCCGGCGGTTGACGGGTGGACCTTATGTCGGTGGCGCTGTAGCAGGGCGGCGGTCCGCTGTCGGCGCGGGCGAGACCGGGCGGGCCAGCCGTCGGGAGAGCGTCAGTGAGCCTGCCGCATGGATCCGACCCTCAGTCTTCACGCCGCGTCCTTCGGGGCCGCGGCGTCCGCCTATCGGCGCGGTCGGCCTGCCTATCCGGAGGCGGCGCTCGATTGGTTGCTGCCTGAGAGATCCCGCCGCGAGGCCGCGCCGATCTGGATTCTCGATCTTGGCGCCGGCACCGGCAAGCTGACGCGACAGATCCTCGATCGCGGCTTCGAGGTCGTGGCGGTCGATCCGTCGGAGGCGATGCTGGATGAGCTTCGCCGCGACCTGCCGGGCGTAGAAGCCTTCGAAGGATCGGCAGAGCGCATCCCACTCCCAGACGGATCCGTGGATGTCGTACTGGTGGCCCAGGCGTGGCACTGGGTCGAGCCGCGGGTGGCCGTGCCCGAAGTGGCGCGGGTGCTGAAACCGGGTGGCCGGTTCGGGCTGGTCTGGAACTGCCGCGAGGAAAGCGAGGGGTGGACGAATGACCTCGGCCGCCTCATGGGCCGCCTCGGATCCATGGAGGACAACAGCCGCAATCCGCCGGTCGGACCGCCGTTCGGCGCCATCGAGCGGCAGGATTTTCACTGGTCGAACCCGATCACGGCCGAGACGTTGGTCGATCTCGTCGCGTCGCGCTCCTATGTCATCGTCCTACCCGACGAGGAACGGGCGAGGGTGCTCGACGAGGTCCGGGCCATCGCGGGGCGGGAGCCGGGGTTCCGCCAGGGCGGGTCGATGGCGATGCCCTACGTCACGCGGTGTTCGCGTGCCACTCTGGCCTGAATGGCAGACCGGCTTTGGTTCTGGCTGAACCTCGGACAAGGTCCGCGCCCTGGTCCCAAGTCCTCGAGCAGGTGCAGCGAATGCCGTGCCAAAGCCCGAGTACAAGCCGCCTCACTGCAATGCGCGAGCGGCCTCTTGCAATCCAGACATCGCCTGTTTCAGATCGTCGACGTACGAAACCTTGTAACCGCAGCTCGTGCGAGAGTAGGTCGTGATAGCAAACCAAATAATTGCCAGAACAAAGAGGCGATTCAAAAAGAAGGAGGCTGTCCATCTCAGCATGTGGGCTCCTCACATCGGTTCGGTGAGCTGAGCGACACGTCTGGCCAGTCCGTCGCGCTCCGCTTCGATGGTCTTCAAGCGACGAGCAGTCTCGATCGACACGATATTGCTTGCGTCACTGTCGCAGAACGCCAAGCCGATCTCCCTCTCGTTGCGCCAAACAACGCGTGCGCGACGGCTTTCCCCTTTATGCGGAACGATCAGATCGAACTCGCGCGGAATCGGGACGCTGCTTTCGATGGCCACCCTTGCCCCGTAATGAGACATGTTGCGGACGATGCAGTCCATGACGGACCACCGGCCGTTGAAGGCGACCTGGCCTCCGAGGTATGTGCGGCCACGAGGGAATGAACGGCGCTCTTGCATGTACTCCTCCTTTGGCACAGCGGACGACCGCTACGGCCAGGGGAGCAATCGGGGTGCCAGCGCGCGCGCGCTCAAAGCGAACCGGAATGAGCCACTCGGACGGACCTACTGCGGGATCCGGTCTGGATCGACGAGCCGAGGCGGGTCGAGATATCATGCGGCGCCGGAGCCGCCGCTCTGTCCGCCACTGCCTCGGCATGCAGGGCAGACGTTCTCGCCGCTCCGGTTCGCCGGCGAGGCCCGATCGCCCGGGTCAGTGCGACGTTCGTTGCGTGTCGTTCGTCGGATCGGCTTTCCGTCAGGCCAAGCGCCAGCGCCGCGCATCGCGGTCAGGTCGCAAACGAGCGTCTCCGACCGAGACGAAATCAGGCCGCGATCTGGTTCAGGCGCTCATGGAAGCGGTCGAGCGCCATGCGGCGGCGGAGCGAATCGCACAATTGGCGGATCTCTTCGGCGGCCGGTCCGGTCGGGTCGAGTTCCGTCGGGCCGAGGCCGCGCAACATGGCGTCCTGATATTCCACCCGGGCCGTGATCAGCGGCGAGAGCAGGCCGCCCATGGCTTCGAGGGCGGCGGCGCCGTCGCGAATGCGCCGGCTGCCCTGCAGGCTCGAACATTGGTTGAGCACGAAGGCGCAGTCCTTACCGAGGTCGCGGACACGCTGCCAGGTGGCCTCACTCGACCAGATGTCGAAGACGGTGGGGCGCACCGGGATCACGATGAGATCGGCTGCCAGCATGGCGGCTTCGGAGGCGGCGGACAGGCTCGCCGGCGTGTCGATGATAGCCAGGGTGACGCCACGATCGGCGAGCGACTCCATCACCTGGCCGAGCTGGCCGGCACCGACGGCAGCACCGGCGAGGCGGCGATCGGTTCGTCCGCGGGCCCAGGTGGCGAGGGAGCCCTGCGGGTCCATGTCGACGAGAAACACCGTCTCGCCCCTGGCTTGCATTTCGACCGCCAGAGAGGCCGACAGCGTGCTCTTACCGGAGCCGCCCTTTTGGGTGACCAACGCTATGGTGCGCATCTCGCATCCTCGCCCGAACCCGATCGAGGCCGATGCCTCGTGAACGACCAGTATCGGACGAGATGCTGAGGGAAGCGTTAACCATGGCGCGGGAGCCCGGCGGGGTCAGGCGGTCTCGTCGAGCGTGAACAGCTCCTGAGCCTTGCCGATGCCGCGCAGGGCGTAGCGGCCGACCGAGACGATGTGGTCTTGCGAAGCCTTCGGGGCTGCAGCCCTGAAGTCGGCGGAGAGCAGCACGGCGCGGTCGGCCGAGCGGCACATCGTAGCGATGCGGCTCACCTCGTTGACGGCCGGTCCCACCACGGTGAAGTCGAGCCGGCTCTCCGAGCCGATATTGCCGTAGAGCACGGTGCCGATGTGCAGGCCGAGATAGGCCGTGGTGATGGGCCGACGCTCGGTCGCGCGTCGCATGTTCAGGGCCGCGAGCTTCCGGCGTAGCTCCGATTCCGCGACGAGTGACCGGCGGCAGGCCTCGGCGCGGTCATCGGCCTTGAAGATCGCCAGGATGCCGTCGCCGATCAGCTTCAACACGTCGCCGCCGGCCTCCTCGATGGCCGAGATGGCGGCCTCTGCATAATCGTTGAGGAGGGGCAGGATCTCGCCGGGGGGCGCCGTGTCGGAGATCATCGTGTAGCCCCGCAGATCCGAAAACCAGAGGACCGCGGTGATCTTGTCGGCCACGCCGCGCGAGATCCGGCCGCTGAGCACCTTCTCGCCGGCGTCGCGACCGAGATAAACCTCGACCAGGGTCCTGGCGATGCGGGCCAGGGAGGCGCTTTTCACCGCCAGCGCCAGAACCGGCACGAGTTGCCGGAGAGCCTCGATATCGGCCTCGGCGAAGCCCTCCGGATGCCGGGTCATCCAGTGCGAATAGAGGCAATCCATGTCGCCGAAAGCCCCCTCGCGGGCGAAGGGCGTCACCAGTGCGAGGTAGTCGACGTGACCTTCGTCGCGGAACCCTTCGAGGTTCGGGAAGTCGCAGGGGTCCCCATGTCCGAGACGCCGCCTGACATGACCGCAACCGGTCTCGACGATGTGGTTGAAGATGCTCTGTCGCCAGGTCTCGGCGGCTTCGCCGACGTTGGTGCGGCCGTATTCGCCCATCGTGGCCTCGGCGATGCCGTCGTTTCGCCAGTGGAAGGCGCGTCCCTCGTAGACGGGATGCAGCGTGTCGACGAGTGCCAGGGCGCGCGAGACCGCGAGACCGGCCTCCCCGCAGCGTGCGCCGAAGCCGTGCAGCAACTCGGTCTCCGAAGCGCCTGCGAGGCCTCGCTCGACGATCCAGGCCGAGATTGC
>JAYVMK010000150.1:0-10299 GCA_043758995.1 Lichenibacterium sp.
GAGCCGGTCGAGCTTGTCTCCGGCGCGGTCGACCAGCACGACGCGACTTCCCGCTCCGATCATGGCTCTCGCGCATTCGAGGCCGATGCCCGAGGCCGCGCCCGTGATGGCGGCAACTTTACCTGTCAGGTCCTGGCCCATGGCCGTCCTCCCGTTGTTCGGGGCGGAACCGGGGAAGTTTCTCCTCTGCGGCCGCCGCTCACCTGTCGGGGCCCGTGTCTCCGAGCCTCTGCACCGATCGTATGGCCCGGCGACCAGGGGCGCTACACGCTTTGCGTCGCCCGACCGATAGTTTTTGGCCCGCGTCTTGGGCCCAAGGTGATCGGCGGCACCTAGCACCATCGGCGGCAACTGGAGACCCTAGCTCCTGACGCTGCATCTGAGCCGGCCGCGTCGCGGACGTCTCGAAGGTCAAATGTGGGGATGAGCCAAACCCACAGTGCACCCTGGAGCCCTCGTCTTTCGACACGGGCCCCTCGGGCCCGGCTCGAGGTAAGGGACTGTGGAAGTGTGGGTGCGTTCCGCCGTTGGTGGCACAGACCGCGGCGCCGCTTCTCGCCTCGGCATCGCAGGAGCGAGGCATACGGGTACGGCCCGAGTGTCCGGCACCCTCCGGAACAACGAAAAGCCCCGGATCGCTCCGGGGCTTGTCTCGTCTCAGATGCGGCTGGATCTTAGTTGTTGCGGTTGCCCGTCAGCTGGATCAGCGCCGTAAAGATGTTGATGAAGTCGAGGTAGAGCATCAGCGCGCCGTTGACGGCCTTCTTGGTGGCGACCTCGTGGCTGTCACTCTCCCAATACATCTCCTTGATGCGCTGGGTGTCCCAGGCGGTCAGGCCGGCGAAGATGCCGACAGCCAGGATCGAGATCCCGAACTGCAGCGCCGAGCTGTGCATGAAGAGATTGACGACGCTGACGATGATCAGCCCGAACAGACCCATGACCAGGAAGGACCCCATCGCGGTCAGGTCACGCTTGGTCGTATAGCCGTAGAGGCTCAGAGCCCCGAAGGCGGCCGCGGTCTCGAAGAAGGCCAACGCCACCGACTGCCCGGTGTAGACCAGCAGGATCGACGACAGGGACAGGCCCATCACGGCCGAGAAGGCCAGGAACATATTACGCGCCGAGGCGGCCGACATGCGGTCGATACGGAACTGGAAGAAGAAGATGAAGGCGAGCGGCGCCAGCATCACCACATAGCGCAGCGGGCTGCCGTAGAGCGCCACGCCGAAGCTCGTGAGGTAGAAGCTGTGAAAGCGCGCTGCCGCTTCGCCGGGGTCGGTCGTGACGGCCAGAAGCCGAGTGCCGTAAGCGACGAGGCCCGTGAGCGCGAGGCCCAGCACCATGTTGTTGTAGACGCCCAGCATATAGGCGCGAAGGCCCTGGTCGACGTCTGCGCCGGCCCGGACCGCGGTCCCGCCCCAACGTGACGACGGATTGCGGAAGTCGGACATGAGATCCCCTCTGGTGACGGCGCTCCGGTTCCGGTTCGCCGAACTCTGTCGGGAGTATGGCTCCCGGCCGAAAGGGGCACAAGAGCGAGTCCCCCGCCAGAGCGCCCCTGGGGGCTCTTCCGCCGATTAAATCTCGGTAAGCTTGACCGGGAGACTCGAGGCCATGAGGCCGCCCAGGCACAGGCCGACCAGGATTCCCACCAGGCGGTCGAGCCCGGCGGCGTCGAGCGCGATGGAAAAGGGCGGTCGCGCCCAATAGTCGGCATCGCGCACGAAGGTAATGACCTGACCGACCATCCAGGCACTGGCGATCGCGACCGCGGCGTCGTCGTCCTTGGACCGGAAGCGGCGGACGATCGATCCCGCCAGGACGACCGGCGCAAAGGGTCTGTCCTGCTGCAGGCTGCGTCCCACGGCAGTCGGCCGCAACTGCTCCCAGGCGAACACCCGCAGGTGACGTCGATGTCCCGGCCCTTCGGCCAGCGTTTCCAGCATCTGGCGCAGAAAGCGCCGCAGCGTCTCCTCGGGTGAGTGGAGGTGCACGCCGTCGGCATCGATCAGCGGCGTCGCCCCGAGCCGATCGCGCACGGTCTCGAGAACCGCGCGATAGAGCCCCTCCTTGCCGCCGAAATGATACGTGATGGCACCCTGGTTCACCTCGGCCGACGCCGTGATGTCGCGCACCGAGGCCGCCTCGAATCCATGCTCGGCGAAGCCCTCGATCCCAGCCGCGATCAGGGCGCGTCGCGTCGCCTCCGCCTTGCGCGATGGAGCGCGCGTCCGGTCGGGATCTGCGGGCGGGCTCGTCACGGGATCAGGGGAGCCACATGCGCCATCAGCGAACCGCCCGCCGAAGCCGTATAGGTCCAGGCCTGCTCGATCCCCGACAGGGCGGTGGGCAAGACGCGCGGCAGGACCTTGGGCAGGGATTGGATCAGCGTGTCGCGGCTCTCCGGCTCGCCCGAGGAAGCGATCACGGGGCCCGTCGCGACCGCGACAGGCGCGTGATGCTCGGCCGGGACGGCGCGGCGGATGTCGACGCGGGCAGCAGACCGGACTGGCTTCAAGCCATGGCCGGCGCGATCCGGCGTCAGATCCAGAGGCGCCGGGGGTTCCCACGAGGTGCGGCGCAACATCGTGCCGGCGAGCGCAGCATCCGACGCCAGCGTGTCGGCGGGGATCACCGGCGTCACCTGGGGCAGCGGCATCCTGTCGAGACCGTCATAGGCGACAGGTGGCGTGGCACGGGCCGCGAACTTGCCACCGCTCGTGAGCTCGGGCTGCGGTGCGTCGACCGGTGCCGGTTTCGGCAGGGCGGCATAGATGGCGGTCGCGACCAGTGTCGCGCCGACCGAGGCGGCGACTTGGGACAGCCATTTGGCCAGCGTCCGCGGCAGGATGGATTGCGTGCGCAGCATGATCGGCGCTCCTCACTTCCCTACGATCGTATGAATTAACCCTTCGTTTGGGGCAAATCGGAGGTCGGCCTGTGTCGCGACCTTGCCGGTCTCGGATTTCTCGAGCGCTCCGCCGGAAGCGCACCGTACGACAGGCTTTGCGTCGGTGACACCGCCCCGGTACAAGGCGGCACGCCCTGTCGCCGAAGCGCCCCAGAGATGACCGAGACGCCCATGCCCGCAGATCCCGCCGACCGGGCCGAGACGCTGGGCGACCTCCGCGTCGAGATCGACCGGATCGACGCCGCCATGCACGAGAACCTGATTTCGCGCGGCGCCATCATCGATCGCCTCATCGCCGTGAAAGCCAGAGCCGGCGGCGGATCGGCCTTCCGGCCCGACCGCGAAGCCTCGATGATGCGCCACATCGCGGAGCGTCACCGCGGCCGGCTACCGCTCGACACGGTCGAGGGCATCTGGCGCATCATCATCTCGACCTTCACCTTCGTTCAAGCGGCCTATGCGGTGCATGCCGACGCGTCGGCCGGCGATTCCGCCATGCGGGACTCGGCACGGTTCCACTTCGGCTTCACGGTTCCGCTCGAGACCTACGACAGCGCAACCGCCGTAATCGCGGCGGTGCGTGAGGCCGGCACCGATCTCGGCCTCGTCCGGCTCCATGGCGGGGCGACCGCCGGACCCTGGTGGCGCCTGCTCGTCGGGCCCGACGCCCCCAAAGTCATCGCCCGCTTGCCCTTCGTCGAGCGTCCCGACCATCCGGCCGGCATGCCGGTGCTGGTGGTGGCCATGCCCTCCGTGGCGACGCCCGCCACCGAGGTCCTGCTCATGAGCCTCTGGGTCGATCGCTGGCGGGAGGGTATCCCGGGCGCCATCGAGGCCCTGGGCGGCGAGATCCTGGAACAGGCAGCGGCCGCCGACGGCCTCGCTCTGCTGGTGGCGGTGCCCGGCACCGACCTCGCCTCCGGGGCGGATCCGTCCGAAGCCGCGGCCACCCGGCTGCGCGATGCCGTGACCGCGGTAGCGGCCGACGTGCGCGTTTCCTGTATCGGAAGCCACGCGGCCCGCTACGATTTCGCCCCCGCCATTCCCGCCTGACACATTCGACCCCGAGAAGCGCCCCCCATGTCGACCGAAGCCGCCACCCGCCCCGTGCCCCGCGCCGGCGTCCTCGCCATCGAGGCCTATGTGCCCGGCAAGAGCGCGGCCGCGCCGGGCATGAAGCTGCACAAGCTCTCCTCGAACGAGAACCCGCTCGGCCCATCGCCCAAGGCGATCGCCGCCTTCACGGCAGCGGCCCAGAAACTCGAACTCTATCCGGACGGCGCCGCCACCAAGCTGCGCGAGGCGATCGGCAAGCGCTACGGCATCGACCCGGGGCGGATCCTCTGCGGCTGCGGCTCGGACGATATCCTGTCCCTCATCGCCTATGCGTTCATTGGGGCGGGCGACGAGGCGATCTACACGACCCACGGATTCCTGGTCTATCCGATCGCCATCCAGGCGGCCGGCGGCGTTCCGGTGGTAGCGCAGGAGCGCGCCTTCACCGCCGACGTCGATGCGATCCTCGGCTGCGTGACGCCGCGCACCCGCGTGGTCTTCCTCGCCAATCCCAACAATCCAACGGGCACCTACCTGCCCTTCTCCGAGATCAAGCGCCTGCATGCCGGGCTGCGCCCCGACATCCTTCTGGTGCTCGACGCCGCCTATGCCGAATATGTCCGCAACAACGACTATTCATCTGGTCTTGAACTCGCCGCCACGGCCGAGAACGTGGTGATGACGCGGACCTTCTCGAAGATCCATGGCCTCGCGGCGCTCCGAGTCGGCTGGGCCTATGCGCCGGCCGAGATCTGCGACGCCGTGAACCGCATCCGCGGCGCCTTCAACGTCAACCTTCCCGCCATCGAGGCCGGCATCGCCGCCATGGAAGACCGCGACCACGAGGACGCGGCCGTCGCCCACAATGCCGAATGGGCGCCGTGGCTGACCGAGCAGTTGCGCGGACTCGGGCTCGACGTCGTGCCGAGCGTCGGCAATTTCCTGCTCGTCGGCTTTCCCGACCGCGGTCCTCATAGTGCCTCTGCGGCCGACAAGGCGCTGGCGGCGCAGGGCGTCGTCGTGCGGTCCGTCGCCTCCTACGGCTTGCCGAACCACCTGCGCATGACGGTCGGGACGGAAGAGGCCAACAGGCTCGTGGCCGAAACGCTGACACGCTTCATGGCGGAACCGTCCCGTGGCTGATCAGGTCGACGCGGCAGGGAAGGGTCTCGTCTTCGACCGGCTCTGCGTCATCGGACTCGGGCTGATCGGCGCCTCGCTGGCGTTGGCGGCGCGGCGCGGCGGACGCGTCGGCCGCATCGTCGCCTATGATGCTTCGCCCGCCGTTCGAGCCCGCGTCGCAGACCTCGGTCTCGCCGACGACGTGGCCGCCACCATCGCCGAGGCCGTGCGGGGCGCCGACCATGTCGTGCTCTGCGTACCGGTGGGAGCCATCGGGAGCGTGGCGGCCGAGGTCGCGCCGCATCTCTCACGCGGCGCGGTGCTCTCCGACGTCGGCTCGGTCAAGGGTTCGGTGATTGATGCCGTCCTGCCGCATCTGCCGGAGGGCGTCGCCTTCGTGCCGGCCCATCCGGTGGCGGGCACCGAATTCTCGGGGCCGGATGCCGGTTTCGCGGCTCTGTTCGAGAACCGCTGGTGCATCCTCACCCCCTGTGCGGCCTCGCCCGACGCCGCCGTGGCTCGGGTGCGGGACCTTTGGGAGAGTTTCGGCGCCAAGGTCGACACGATGACGCCGGTCCATCACGACCTCGTCCTCGCCATCACCAGCCACGTGCCGCATCTCATCGCCTACAATATCGTTGGAACGGCCGCCGATCTCGAGACCGTGACGGATTCCGAGGTCATCAAATTCTCTGCCGGCGGGTTCCGTGACTTCACCCGCATCGCAGCCTCGGACCCGACGATGTGGCGCGACGTCTTCCTGAACAACCGCGAAGCCGTGCTGGAAATGCTCGGACGGTTCCTCGAGGACCTGTCCGCCCTGCAGCGCATGGTGCGCTATGGCGATGGCGACGGCTTGTTCGACCTTTTCACCAAGACCCGCGCGATCCGCCAATCCATCGTCGCGGTGGGCCAGGAAACAGCGGCGGCCGATTTCGGCCGGCGCGAGACGTCTGCGGGTCAGACGGTCGAAAAACGGTAAGCCCTATCATCTGCGGCTGCGGGCATCCGGGTCGGATCTCACGGCCCCATTCGAGACGTTCAGCGGCCCTTGTCGATGTCCGTGCCTCTGTTGATCGAGCCCCGGCGCTTCGCCCGGCGGGGCGGGTCGTCGCTGGCTGACGAATCCGGATCCCAGGCGTTTCCGTCAGCGTCGCGCGCGTTGCGCCGGAACTGCAGTTCGTCGGCGAGGGAGCCCGGCACCGGGCGGCGGCGGCGGGAACAGCCGGGCATTTCGGAGGGGATGTCGCCGGCTTCCGCCCGATAGGGCGAGCAGGGTCCGACGGGGTCGAACTGAGCGACCATGCGGCGGGCTCGCGCGTCTTCGCTCATGACGCGATCCTGCCCCAGCGCGGGACCGCTGAGCAGGACCAGGAGAGCCGCCGCACCACGTCGCGCCATGTGCCGCCGCTTTTCCAGCCCGCAGCTTCGCAGGGAATGCTATCTCGGCATTGTCGACGACGCCGTGCCGGAAGTCGATGCCCTGCCGCCTGTTCTGGCCGTCCCCGGAGGAACAGGCCTGTGAGGCTCCGGCTTGAAGCGGCACAATGTTTGGGAAGACGCCATGACCGAGGCTATGCCGGATGCCCCCACGCTGCTGCCGCAGGCGCCGCTACTGAAGATCGCCGCCTTCGATCCGGAGGATCTGGCCATTCTGTCGGCTCACCTCCAGGATGCGAATGTGCGGGTGGGCGACATGGTCTATCAGCCCGACGTGCAGCGGTTCGTCCTCGTCGGCGCGCGCTTCGATTGGTACGCGGCCGCAGCCGGGCGCTGCGAACGCTGCGGCACCGGCCTGCATTTCGAGCGCGTCTCGCGCGTGCGGCGCGCCGGCTTCGATCAGGATGAGAATGCCCAACTGACGCTCCTGGCGATCTCCTTCACGCCCACCGAAGCGCCGGCCGGGACCGTCATGCTGCATTTTTCCGACGACGGAGCCGTCAGGCTCGACGTCGAATGCCTGGAATCGGCGCTGTCCGACATCGGACCGCGATGGATGTGCAACAACCCACCCGAGCGTGAGGGCGTGCCGAAGATGGCACAACCGGACTGATCCGACGACCCACTCGCCGATTGCGGCAATTTTGTTGCATTGCCGCAACAATGCCGTGGTCGGTTTCAGGATAGTGTCATGTGCCGAGGGTCTGTCGCCCGACGGACGGCCTCTTACCGTGCCCCATGTCCCAGACCAGTCAACGCCCCATCGACGATCCGGCCGCCGACGCCGCCCTCCTCCTGATCCGCCTCGGGCTGATCGTGCTGGGCTTCGCCGTGCCGCTGAGCGCCGTCATCTCGCGGCGCGCGGTCTTCACGCTGCTGCCGATCGGGGCCGGCCTTCTGGTCCTTGCCGCAACGCTCCTTCCGCGGGTCTCAATGGGTCGGCGGCTCAATAATGGCCTGTCCACCTTCGCGGGGATCGGCGGGTTGATCCTGCTGGTCTGGAGCGCCGCCTCCATTCTCTGGACGCCCTTTCCCGCCGATGCGGGCCTGCGCTGGCTGAAGGAGGGAGGCACGATCATCGGCGTGGCGTTGGTGCTGGCCTCCCTGCCCGAACGCACCCGCACGTCGAACCTCTACCTCTTTCCTCTCGGCCTCATACCGGCCGGTATCGCCACGACGGTCTACGGGCTCGTCGGCGCTCAGCGGCTCAGCATCTTTCCCGACGCCGATGCCACGCTGGAGCGTGCCGTCGTCAGCCTCGTGGTGCTGGTCTGGCCGGCGCTGGGCGGGCTCGCGGTTCGCGAGCGCTGGACCTCGGCGGCCCTGCTGGTCATCGGCATTACGCTGAGCGCCATGGCGGCGTGGACGCCGGTCGCCCTCACGGCGCTGGCGCTCGGCGCCGTGGCGTTCGCGGCGGCGACGCTCTCGCCCCGCCGCGCCGGCGTGGTACTCGGGGCAGTGGCGGCCGCCGTGCTGCTGTTCGCGCCCGCCATCCCCTTCGTCTTCGGCCCCTTCTTCGACCGTCTCGGCCTCATGACGGGGGGTAGCGTCCCGGAACTCGGTAGCATGGCGCGGGCGCTCCATATCTGGGCGGATCTCGTCGCCGCCGATCCGCTGCGTCTGATCACCGGCCACGGGCTCGACCTGGCGGCGCGTGGCGCCGTGGTGGGCTTCCTGCCGCCCGAAATCCCGCGCAGCCTGGCGTTCGAGATTTGGTACGACCTCGGTGTCGTCGGCGCCGTGGCGGCCGCCATGGTGGCCTTCAGCGGCTGCATCCTGGCCGGCCGGACATCGGTGGCGGTGGCGCCGTTCCTGCTCGCCGAGATCGTTTCGGGGCTGACCTTCGCGCTCTGGGGCATCGACACGACCGAACTCTGGTGGGTGACGACGCTCTCCGTCGGTGCCCTGGCCTTTGCGGTGGTCATCCGCGGCCAGTACCGCACCGAGCGTCCCCACGCGCAGGTCGTCACCGAAGCCGAACGCCCGAGCCGGCCTCGCGCTGTCGTCGAACGGTCTGCGCCGTGACTCGTCCCGACCGGCACAGTTCGGAGACCGCAGGCTAGGTTGCTGTTGCTTCGCCGCGCGGCGAAGCTCCCCGCTCGTCGGCTCTGTCAGGCGATGCGCCGGGTCCTTTCGCCGAATTGCGTGGCGAAGAAGGAGTGGTAGGAGCCGCGCCGCGCCATCAACTCGTCGTGGGTGCCGAACTCCACCGCCCGGCCGTTCTCGATGACGCAGATCCGGTCGGCGTCGACGATGGTCTGCAGCCGATGCGCCACGACGATGGTGGTGCGGCCGATGCGGAGTTCCTCCAACGCCTTCTGCACCTCGCGCTCGGATTCGGAATCGAGGGCGGCGGTCGGCTCGTCGAGGAGAATGATCGACGCCTTCTTGAGAAAGGCGCGCGCGATGGCGATGCGCTGACGCTGCCCGCCCGACAGCTTGGCCCCCTGCTCGCCGACTTCCGTGTCGAAGCCGCGATCGAAGCCCGTGATGAAGTCATAGGCATGGGCGCGACGGGCCGCGTCGACGATTTCGTCCTCGGTGGCGCCGGGTCGCCCGAGCGCGATATTGTCGCGCACCGAGCCGCGAAACAGGAAGACATCCTGCGCCACGAAGGCGATCGCGTCACGTAGCGAGCGTGTATTGACGGCGGTGATGTCCTGCCCGTCGATCCGGATCGATCCGGATTCGGGCTCGTAGAGCCGTTGAACCAGGCTGATGATCGTCGACTTGCCGCCGCCGGACGGGCCCACCAGCGCCGTGGTCTTGTCGGGCTCGGCCAGGAGATCGATGCGGTCGAGAACCTTTTCCCCCGGACGATAGGCAAAGGACACGCCCTCGATATCGATCCGCCCCGGTCCCTTGACGAGGTCGGGACGGGTGGCGTCCTTGGCGTCGGGCAGAGGCTCGTCGAGCAGATCGTACACGAGCCGCGCGCCGACGAGGCTGTTCTGCAGGTCGAGGTTCAGCCGTCCCAGGCGCTTGGCGGGCTCGTAGGCGGAGAGCAGCGCGCCCATGAAGGCGAAGAAGGAGCCGGGATCGCTATGCGCCACGGCGACCTTCCAGCCGCCATAGAGGATGATGATCGCCACCGCGACGCCGCCCAGCGTTTCCGACACGGGGCTCGACAGCGCGATGCCGACCGCCATGCGATTCGCGGCCTTTTCGACCTCGCCGACGGCGCCCGCCATGCGGGCGCGCATCACGCCTTCGAGGTTGAAGCTCTTGATGATGCGGATGCCCTGGGCGGTCTCGCCCATGTGTTTCATGATGTCGGCCGAACCGTCGAAGGAGCGGCGCGCGGCGCGGCGCACCTTCTTCATGAGGCGGCTCAGCATCAGCACGCCGACGGGTGCGATCGACAGGGCGATCAGCGACATCAGCGGGTCGTTGTAGACCATCACTCCGGCCAAGCCGATGACGGTCAGCACATCGCGCCCGGCCGAGTTGATGACGAATTGCACGGCATCGCGCGCGCCATTGGCCGCCATGGCCAGCCGGGCCATGAGTTCGCTGGAATGACGATCCGAGAAGAAACGCACCGGCTGGTGCAGCAGGTGGTCGTAGACCCGCTCCTGCAACGCCGCCACGATCCGGTTGCCGGCCCGCGACATGAGAATGAGCTGGCCGCAGGTGGCGAGGCCGCGAATGACGTAGAGCACCGCCACCGCGATGGCGAGATTGCGCAGCATCTTGAAGGCGCCAGGCTCGGCGACGTTCATTCCCGTCATCCCATTGACCACGGGCCGCAGCAGCGCCACCGAGCC
>JAYVMK010000151.1:0-3466 GCA_043758995.1 Lichenibacterium sp.
GCCGCCGAGGGCCGCCGCGACGATGCCGGAGACGACCCACCAGATCCCGGCTCCGAGCGACAGGGCCGAGGCCGAGGGAGTGCCGTCCGATGTCGGATCGACGGTCGAGAGACCGAGGGCGAGGCCCAGAATGGAGAGGATCAGTTGGACCACGAGGCCGAAGGCGAGGCCGGCGAGGACGGCGCCCCAGGAGATGCGGTGGCGTTCGGCAGCCAGTGTCGTGACCGTCAAGGGTGGGTTCGCGGTGAGATTGTTCATGGTCGAGGCCTAGCGCCGGGCGCCGTTGGAGAGAGAGCCCAGCATGTAGCCGAGGGCGCCGACGATCAGCATGTCGGTCAAGGGGTGGCGTTCGACGTGACGGCGCACCGGAGCCGATCGGCGGCGAACGCGGTCGAACGCATCGCTCGCCCGTTCCGTCAGGTCGTCACCGAGATCGCGGGCAGCCTCGCTGAGATCCGTGAGGCCGTCCTGCGCCTGTCCTTAGGCGTAGCGGGTCTTTCCGGCGACCTCCCGGGCGAGGCCGTCGACCCTGCGTCCGGCATCGCCCGTCGCCATGCCGGCCGTCTGTTGTAGCTTGCCCGCCGCATCCTGCAGCGCGCCTTCGATACGATCTCGGTTCATGAAGTCCTCTTCAAGGCCGGGCCGCGCGACAGCGCGCGACCCCTCGCAGGGTCAGGTGGCCAGCGGCATCACTTCTTGACGGCGTCTCGCACCGTGTCCTTGGTCTCGCCCAAGGTGCTCTTGGCCCGTCCAGCGAGCTTGTCGGCGCCACCCTCGACTTCCAGCTTTTCGTTGCCGGTCACCTTTCCGATGGCTTCCTTCACGGCGCCCTTGGCCTGGTCCAGCGCGCCTTCGATGCGGTTCTTGTCCATGATCGAAACTCCCTTCGACCCCGATCCATGACGGGGACCCGTGGGAGATGGAGCTTGCTCTCTGACCGACAATGATGTGGTTTTATCAAAATACTAGTGCAAAAGAACTTAGCCCTGAGGTGTTGATGGGCGCGCGCTCGCCGCAAATCCGCGCTCTCTTCCCCAGATGACCACCTCGCTCCTGCGATGCAGGTCGAGCTTGCGATAGAGAGCGGCCACATGGTTGCGGACCGTGTTGGTCGAGAGCGACAGCTTCTTGGCGATGGCACCATCCGTCAGACCACCACACATCAAATCGAGGATCTGACGCTCACGGGCCGACAGGTTCGTGATCTGATCGGGCACGGCTCGCCCCGGCTTCCGCAACGCTGCGAGCCGCTCGATCACGCCCCGGCTGAACCAGGACGTATCGGTCATGACGGCCTCGATGGCGGTGATGAGATCGCGTTCGTTGCGCTTGCGCTCGGTAATGTCCAGAATGACGGACAGGATACAGGCCTCGCCGCCAATCGTGACGCGCTCGGCGGAGATCAGGCAATCGAGTTCGACACCGTCACGCCGACGCAGGCAGGTCTCGAAATTGGCGACGTGGCCCGTCGCCGCGAGGGCGGCGCGGAACGTTTCCCGCAAGTCAGGCTTCGTCCACATGTCGAGATCGGCGACCGTCCGCCCCAACACATCCTCTTCGGCGTATCCGAACCCGGCCGAGAAGGCATCGTTGATCGCCACATAGGCTAGCGAGTCGAGCCTCACCAGCACGGTGGGAGCGGGGGACAGCCGGAAAGCCGTCGCAAATCGCTGCTCGCTGTGTTGCAGGGCGGTCTCGGCTTTCCGGCGCCGTTCGAGGTCGGCGAAGGTAAACAGCATGCAGGGCTCCTCGCCCATGTCGATCGGCTGTCCCGCCACGATCACGAAGCGCGTCGCGCCGTCGGCCACCGGCAGTGCGGCCTCCATCTGCGGGATGGTGCGGCCTTCGCTCAGCCGTTCGATGGCGGTCACCCGGTTCGAGGCCTCGTTGAACAGATCCAGCTCGTAAGTGGTGCGGCCGAGGACCTCGGCGCGCTCGTACCCCGTCATATCGATGAAGCCCTGGTTGACCTTGACGAAGCGAAGGTCGGAGAGGCGACAGATGACGGCGGGAGCGGGGTTCGCGGCGAAGGTCTTTTCGAAACGTTCCTCGGCGGCGAAACGCTCGGTGGCGTCGGTCACCACCAGCACCAGGCAATCGGGCTTGCCCTGGCGATCGTTGATGACAAGGCTCCGGATCCGATGAACCCAGCGAACATCGTGGTTGCGGGCAGGCATGACCTCGACCACGACATCCTCGAAGGCTTCGCCGGCCATTACCCGCTCGATCGGGTAATCCTCTTTGTCGAGGCTGTGATTGTTGCGATAGCGCAGCGTGAACTTCGCCCGGAAATCCGCCACGTCGACCCCGAGATCGGCAACGGTCTGTACGCCATGCATGGCGAGAGCGGCGTCATTGGCCCAGACGATGCGCTGATCGGGTTCGATCAGAATCACGCCCTCGGTCAGACCGGCAATGATCGTGGTCAGTTGCGAACGGTCCACCGTCTCGGTCAAAGCGCCCTCCGAATGATCGCCGAGATAAGACGCAGGCGGCCGAAGGGTTCAAGGACGTATTCGGTCCGGCTCAGGGCCGCGTCTGCGATACCCGCAGGCAAATCCCGGCATAGCTATGGGAACCGGTCGGCTGCCAGGCACCTCCCGCATCGTGGCAGCGATCGACGGTGGCGTGGTAGCCGGCGTCGGCCTCCCGGAACACATAGATCATGGTGCCGCCGACCAGCGCCACGATGGCGGCCAGCGCCCCGAACAGGATACCCCTCAATGTCGCCCCTCCCGCACCTCACCCTACACCAGGGCGGGGAGCCGGTGCAGCGCCGGCGCTTCCCCTGGGCTTGGTCGATCCTATAGGCTCCCCCTTGTCGGGCGGTGCCCGCAGCACGCAGGATCGGAGCACCGCTGATGACGCTTCTGAGCAGCACCTACGGCAAGGGCCGCGTCCGCGTCATGCGGGTGGCGGGCGACGGCGAGGAGCGCGAGGTTCGCGAGCTCGACATCCAAGCCATGCTGACCGGAAACATCGACCCCGCCTTCACGGCAGCCGACAATTCCACCACGGTCTCGACCGACACGATCAAGAACGTCGTCAATATCGTGGCGCGGGAGAACCTCACCCTCGGGGCCGAGCTCTTCTGCCGCGCGGTCGCGAAACGGCTGCTCGACAGCTATGCCGGCATGACCGGCGCCACCGTCTCGGCCCGCGAGACGCGCTGGACCCGCCTCGCCGTCGGCGGATCGCCCCATCCCCACAGTTTCACGCTGGACGGCAATGGGTTCGGCACGGCGGACGTGGTGATGGATCGGTCCGGTGGCCGGGTCTCGTCGGGCGTCTCGGGCTTCACCTTCCTGAAGGCGACGCAATCGGGCTGGGCCGATTACGTCAAGGATCCCTATACGACCATCCCCGAGACGCATGACCGGATCGCCGCGACCTCCATGGAGGCCGTCTGGCGCTGGGAGCGCGACCCGGCGGATTTCGCTGCCGCCAACGCGCTGGTGCTGGACAC
>JAYVMK010000152.1:0-9643 GCA_043758995.1 Lichenibacterium sp.
GATATGGGCGCCGTCGACGTCGGCGTCCGTCATGATGATGATCTTGTCGTAGCGCAGCTCGCCGTCGCGGTAATGGGCACCCGTTCCGCAGCCGAGCGCCAGGGCGAGGTCGGCGAGTTGCTGATTACCGGCCAGCTTGTCGCGCGTGGCATTGGCGACGTTGAGGATCTTGCCCCGAAGCGGGAGGACCGCCTGGCTGGCACGGTCGCGCGCCTGTTTAGCGGAGCCGCCGGCGCTGTCGCCCTCGACGATGAAGAGCTCCGATCCTTGGGCGGCGGAATTCGAGCAGTCGGCGAGCTTGCCCGGCAGGCGCAGTTTGCGGGTCGCGGATTTGCGCGCCACATCCTTGTCGGCCTTGCGGCGCAGCCGCTCGTCGGCGCGCTCGATGCTCCAGTCGAGGAGCTTCAGCGCCTGCGAGGGCGTGCCGGCCAGCCAATGGTCGAAGGCGTCGCGCAGCGTGGCATCGACGATGCGCCCGGCCTCGACGGTCTGCAGCCGCCCCTTGTTCTGGCCCTGGAACTCCGGCTCGCGGATGAAGACCGAAAGCAGCGCGGCGCAATTCAGCATCACGTCATCCGCCGTGACATTGGCGGCGCGGCGGCTCTGGCCGATGCGCTCGGCGTGATCCTTGAGGCCACGGAGCAGGGCGGTGCGGAGGCCGTTCTCGTGCGTCCCGCCACCCGGCGTCGGGATCGTGTTGCAGTAGGAATGAACGAAGCCGTCGTCGTCGCTGACCCAGGTCACGGCCCATTCGAGCGATCCGTGGCCACCAGGCTTGGTGATCTTGCCGGTGAAGGGCGCGTCGGTGACGAAGCTGCGGCCCTCCACCTCCTGGGCGAGATGGTCCTTCAGGCCCCCGGGAAAGCGGAACGTGGCCTCCTCGGGCGTCTTGGTGCCCTCGACGAGGCTGGCGGCGCAATGCCAGCGGACCTCGACGCCGCCGTAGAGATAGGCCTTGGACCGGGCCATGCGGAACAGCCGCGCCGGATCGAGCTTGGCATCGGCTCCGAAGATTTCGGCATCCGGCTTGAACCGGATCTTGGTGCCGCGGCGATTGGCGACCCGGCCCACCGTTTCCAGCGGTCCCTGAACGAGGCCGCGGGCGAAGCTCTGGCGGTACAGCGTCTGGCCGCGCGCCACCTCGACGTCGAGAAGCTCCGACAGCGCGTTGACGACCGAGATGCCGACGCCGTGCAGCCCGCCGGAGGTCTGGTAGGCGCCGGAGTCGAATTTGCCGCCCGCATGCAGCGTCGTCATGATGACTTCGAGCGCCGACTTGCCGGGGAATTTCGGATGCGGGTCGATCGGGATGCCGCGGCCATTGTCCGTGACCGACACGAAGCCATCGGCCTCGAGCGCGACCTCGATCCGGCTCGCGTGGCCGGCCACGGCCTCGTCCATGGAATTGTCGATGACCTCGGCGAAGAGGTGGTGCAGCCCCGCTTCGTCGGTGCCGCCGATATACATGCCGGGGCGGCGGCGCACCGGTTCCAGCCCTTCGAGAACCTCGATCGACGAGGCCGTATATCCGCTCTCGTCGGGCGTGCCGTCGCGCGGCGCCGGCAGGGTTCGGCGCTTGCCCTTTTCGGGCGCCGCCGTCGCGACGTCGTCGTTCACCGGCAGGGCGAAGAGATCATCGGGGACGGCAGCGGCAGCGGACCGGTTCGGCATCGAAGAGCCCTTGTGGCGATTCAAGATCGGGAACAGACCATGTACATGGACCATCCAGGGTTAACATGAAAGCTTCACGGCTCCGAGTCATCCGGGGTAGAGAGGCCGTTCACCGCCGAAGGACCGCAGCCGCCTTGCCTCTCCCGTCCCGCCCGGAGCCAGCCTCCGCGCCGCCGCAGGTTGACCCTCGTTCATGATCGCCCCCGTGCTCGACGTCGAGAGGTCGATGCTTGGCCGCAGCTGGCGATGGCGCCTCGACGAGGCCGGGTCGCGCCGCGCCATGGCGATGGCGCAGAGCCACGGCATGCCGGATCTCCTGTCGCGCGTGCTGGCGAGCCGCAGCCGCGACGTCGGCGATTGCGCGGCCTTCCTGGATCCGTCGCTGCGCGGCCTCATGCCGGACCCGGACGGCATCGTGGCCATGAAGCCTCTGGTAGAGCGCCTCGTCGCGGCCATCCGTGCCGGTGAGCGGGTCGCGGTGCTGGGCGACTACGATGTCGACGGCGCCGCCGCCACGGCGCTGCTCGTCGGCTATCTTCGGGCGGCCGGGCTCGATCCCGCGATCCACATCCCGGATCGCCTCGTCGACGGCTATGGGCCGAGCGTGCCGGCCGTCGCGGCGCTCGCGGACGGTGGGGCGACGCTGCTGGTCACGGTCGATTGCGGCTCGACGAGCCTCGTCCCGCTGGCCGAAGCGGCGCGCCTCGGCCTCGAGACGCTGGTCATCGATCATCACCAGGTCGGCGCCGAACTGCCGGCGGCGATCGCCGTCGTCAATGCCAACCGGC
This sequence comes from Lichenibacterium sp., assembly GCA_043758995.1. GTDB lineage: Bacteria > Pseudomonadota > Alphaproteobacteria > Rhizobiales > Beijerinckiaceae > Lichenihabitans. The sequence continues at coordinate 2,460 of JAYVMK010000152.1, forward strand.
ACGACGACCTCTCGGGCCTGGGCCATCTCTGCGCTGCGGGCGCCGTCTTCATGGTGCTGGTGTCGCTGCACCGGGCGCTGAAGCGCGACGGCTTCTGGGAGGGGCGGGACGCGCCCGATCTCCTCGCCGGGCTCGACCTCGTGGCTTTGGCGACGGTGGCCGATGTCGTGCCGCTCATCGGCCTCAACCGTGCCTTTGTGGCCAAGGGCCTCGCCGTCATGGCGCGGCGGGACCGGCCGGGGCTCGCGGCGCTCTTCGATGTCGCCGGAGCCGACGGCCCGCCCTCGCCCTTCCATCTCGGCTTCCTGGTCGGGCCGCGCATCAACGCCGGCGGCCGCATCGGCGATTCGGCTCTCGGTACGCGGCTGCTCCTCACCGAAGATCCGATCGAAGCCGCCCGCATCGCCGCCGATCTCGATCGCTTGAACCGGGAACGCCGCGTCATCGAACTCGCCGCGCTGGAAGAGGCCGAAGCCGAGGCCGTGTCGCTTCTCGCCGGCGACGACCATGCCGTCGTGGTGGCGGCCGCCGAAGGGTGGCATCCGGGCATCGTCGGGCTTGTGGCGGCGCGGCTGCGCGAGAGGTTCGATCGGCCGGCCTTCGCCATCGCGCTCTCGGGCGACACCGGCACGGGCTCCGGCCGCTCCATTCCGGGCGCCGATCTCGGCGCGGCGGTGCGGTCAGCCGTCGATCTCGGTCTGCTGCATAGGGGCGGCGGCCATGGCATGGCAGCTGGTGTGACGCTGTCGGCGGGCGGCGTGGCGGCCTTCCGCGACTTCCTGCACGACCGGTTCTCCGACACCGTGTCGCGCGCCCGCCGCGAAGCCGCGCTGGAAATCGACGCGACGCTCGGCGCCGGCGCCGTGACGGCCGAGCTCATCGGCTCCCTCGACAGCGCCGGTCCCTACGGCGCCGCCGCGCCCGAGCCCGTCGTGGCTTTGCCGAACCATCGCGTCGTCGATCATGGCGTCATGGGCGACGGCCACCTTCGCGTGACGCTCGCGGCGCGGGACGGGAGCCGCATCCGGGCGATCGCGTTCCGCGCCGCCGCGACCGCGCTGGGGCAGGGGCTCGGGGAGGCGCGCGGCAAGCTCGTCCATGCCGCCGGCACGCTGACCATCAACCGTTGGGGCGGCGGGCAGGGGCGGCCGGAGCTGCGCCTGCTCGATGCCGCGCTGGTTCCCGATCAGCCGGCCTGATCGGGCGGCAGGGCAGGGCCGCGCGTGGTGTCGAGGCCTTCGACCCGCGGCAGCGCCACAGGCTGTCCGGTCTCGGCCGAACGGTAGATCGCCTCCATGATGCGCTGGTCCGCCAGGCCCTCCTCGCCGGGCGTGCGGGGCTTGCGGCCCGTCGTGACGCACTCGGCCATGTGATCGAGCTCGAGGGCGAACTGGTTCTTGGCCGAGATCCGGCGCTCGACGACGGCCTCGGCTGGGCCGTCGCGATGGGCGATCTGCAGTCTCTGGCCCTCGTAGGCGAAGGCATTGCTGAACTCGACGGCGGCGCCCGGCAGGTTGAGGCCCAGGCGCCGGTTCTCGTGCAACCCGTAGGATGCGGCGCAATTCGCCACGAGACCGCTCGGAAACCGCAGCGTGAAACTCACCTGTTCCTCGACCTCGCGAAAGCGGGGATCGTTCGGCGTGGCGGAGGTGCGGGCGAAGACCTCGACCGGTTCCTCGCCAGACAAGAACCGGATGCCGTTCAGGCAGTAGAGCCCGATGTCGGGCAGGGCGCCGCCACCGGCCATACGCTTTGCGAGACGCCATTGCGTCGGCGCCGCCATGTTCTGCGTGTTGACGGCGTCGTAGAGCTTCGGCGCGCCATATTGGCCGGTCCGGACCATGTCCTGCAGGGCGCGGTTGTTCGGCTCGTACTGGCAGCGGTAGGCAACCATCAGGTGGCGGTCGGCCGTCGCGCAGGCGTCGATCATCGCCTGGCAATCCGCCGAGGCGGTCGCCATCGGCTTCTCGCAGAGCACATGCTTGCCGGCCGCCGCCGCGGCGAGCACCGACTCGCGATGAAGCGCATTCGGGGTCACGACATAGACGACCTCGATGGCGGCATCGGCCTTGATCCTCTCCCAGTCGCCGTAGCCGAAGACGGCCTCGGGCGCGATGCCATGCTGCGACGCCACCAGCTTCGCCTTGTCGGGCGTGCCGGAGATCAGCGCCACGAGCTTGGCGCGTTTCGATTCCGCAAAGGCCGGCAGGATCTCCTCGAGCGCCAGTCGGCCGAGCCCCAGCACCGCGAATCCGACCCGCCGATCCGGGGGCAGGGGAGCCGGCGTCGGTCCGGCGGGGCGCTCCGTCGGCGCCGTCCAGCTCGGAAACTCGATCTTGCCGGCCTGGACCGCTCCCGTGTCGACGACCGGTTCTGCCGCGGAGACGGCGGAGGTCCCGAGCGTTGCGCCGGCCGCAGCGGTGGCGGCGGCGAGTTTCAGCATCTGGCGGCGATCGGGATCGGGCATGGGGTCGGTTCCGGTTGAGGTGCTGTCGCGGGACCAACGTCCCGCCACGGCGCCCGGTCCCGCGCGGGACATCGCGTCGCAAGGCAGGGCGCCTGCCCGGCCGGCCCTGTCTCCCGGGGGCAAGCCGCGCTTGCCAGGGCCGCCGTGCTTTGCTTATAAGGCTGCCACGGCGTCCGACTTCGATCGGCACCGTCCGCGCCCATCGTCTAGCGGTCTAGGACGTCGCCCTTTCACGGCGAAAACAGGGGTTCGATTCCCCTTGGGCGCGCCAACATATCAGCCGCTGAGCCGCTGACCTTTTCCGACATCCAGCGACGCTGGAAATTCTGTCGAAAAGCCGTTCGTAGACGATGGTGGACGGATCTGAACCGGATCCTGCGGCCGCCGAGCACCTCAGGGTTCGCAGTCGGTCGAGCATCGGACGTTGGAGCTATGGGCGCGGCGCCCGCGAGGCCGTCTAGATAGAGCTGCCAGCCCACACCCGAGCTCGAGACACCGGTGCCCTTGAGCCTCACGATGGGGTACAAGGGAGATCATCAACGGGACTGTCGAATGTCAGCGGAAGATGGCGGAGCGGACGGTCGCGCAAAGCGGGTCCTGTCCATACGCGAGGAAATGAAATTCGAAGTCGGGATCCTCCACGACCGGATCAACGCGCTTGTCAGTGCCGAAGCCTTCCTGATCATCTCCTTCACGATGTCCCTGACCTACGTCAACGACCATTGGGCCGGCCGTTTCTTCTGGATCGCGCCTCTCCTCGCCCTTGTCGGTTTCCTGCTGGCGGTCCTGTCGTGGCCGGGGGTCAACAGGAGCTTCGAGATCATCGCGGAGTGGAACATCCTGTTCATCGCAGCGCTGAATGAGGCGCGGGCAGACCCGCAGTTCGTATGGCGGCCGTCGATCGGGACCGTCGGCGCTGCAACGGAGCAAGGCGATCATCGTAGGGCCATGTTGTTCACTCGCTTTGTGCCAGCGGTGTTTGCCGTCGCCTGGGTCTGCTTAGCGAGCATCGTCCTGACAGGCCCTCTTCGGCACCCGTAGTTGGATCCGTAAGATCAAAGCCCTCTCTTTTTCACCTGCGAGTCTCCTCTTTTCGACGCTGTTGGCTCGGAATCCGAATGACTATTCGACAGGGGACATGAACGTGACCTCGAAGCCTTTGTGGAGTGCCACCTCGTCACGGCGTTCAGAAAGGAAGCGGGACGCGTGCCCAGCGCTTCTCTGGTCCTGATTGCCCGACCGACACCAGGGCGGTAGCATCGCCTTAGATCGATTTAAGGTGAAGTCCCCCGATGCCGAAATTCTCGACGCGCCTCGCCCTTGCCGCTGCTTTGCTCGTACCCCTCTTGGGACTGGTCCCGGCGCGAGCTCAGACCTCGGCCGAGGGCGACAGCGCCTGTGCGAGCGCCGTCGAAGGCTGGCAGGATTTCGCGACGCAGGAGAACCAGGGCGGTCACATGGACCCGCCCGTCTTCGAGAAGATTCAGGCGGAGATCGGCCACGCCAGTGACCTGTGCCAGGCCGGGCGCGGCGCCGAGGCGCGCAAGGCGATCGAACAATCCAAACGGCGCCACGGCTACTGAGCCGCATGACGGACTAGCTGCTCGGATGATCGGGACGACTTCAGGCTTGGGCGATGCCGATACGAAGGGACTAGACCCTCCACCGGTCCCCTCTTCTTGAGCCGGGCCCAAAGGGCTCGTGTCGAAAGACGAGGGCTCCAGGATTCCACTGCGGGTGTGGCGCATCCCGACGCTCGTCCTTCGACACGCCCGCTATGCGGCCGGATCAGGAGGAGGCACCAGGAGAGAAGAGTCTCCGGGGTGCCGCCCTCGTGTAGTGCCGTGCGCCTTACTTCCCGAGGTGGTGGTCGAAGAAGGCGCTGATCTGCTCGAAGGCCAGACGGTTCTCCGGGATGCGGTCGTCACGATAGAACTGGGCGTGAGCCATACCCTCGAACACCTGAAGGTCGGCCACCACTCCGGCTTCGTGCAGCTTCTGCTGCGTCCGTACCGTGTTGCTCAGCAGGAGGTCGCGCGTCCCTGTGGTGAGGATGGTCGGCGGGAAGCCGTGCAGGTCGCCGTGGATCGGCGAGAGCATCGGGTCGGCCAGGTCGTGGCCCTGCGCGTAGAAACGCGTCGCCGCATCGCAGAAGCCTGTGGGCGACACCAGAACGTTGTCGACGAGCGCGTTGGTCTGGAACGTGTCGCCGTGCTCCGTCGCGTCCGACATCGGCGTGCCCGGCGCGATGGCGCCCGGAAGCGGGAGATTGTCCTGCTTGGCCCGCAGCACGGTTTCCAGTGTCAGGGCGCCTCCGGCCGAACTGCCGAAGACCCCGACATTGGCGGCCGGCTCCATCTTCGACGCCGCCTTGTAGACCGTCTCGCTGTCGTCGAGCGCTGCGGGATAATAGGCTTCCGGCGGCATGCGATAATCGACGGCGATCACCTTCATGTGACTGAAGCCGGCCATCATCACGGCCTCGGGCAGCGCCGCGAGATGCGGGTTCAGCACGTAGCAGCCGCCGTGCAGGTGGACGAGAAGGCGGTGGGCGTTGGCGGCCGGGATATCGGCGGGGGTGAGAAGATAGACGTGGACGCCGTCGATCGTGCCGGGCTCGATCTTGACGTGCAGCCGTTCCGCCATGGGGGCGACCTGAGGCGCGCCGCTGGCTTCCGTGCTGGCGGCGAGCTGGCGCCAGCCGTCCGGCGTGGTCGGTGGCGTGTTCCAACCGGTCCGCAGAGGCTGGGCGATGATGGCCTGCAGTTCCGGGCTGACCGTGTCCGGCACAGGCAGCGTCTTGGCCGGTGCGTCACGAGGCGCCAGGACATTCTCGGCGAAGGCGGCCGGCGCCGAGGTCATAAGCGCGAGGCTGGCGAGAGCCCGAGCCGCGAAAGCGTGACGTGTCATGAAATCCTCGATCCTGTCTTTTGATCGCGGTCTGAACCCCTTGCCGGAGAGTCGGGTTGCACGGAGCCGCTGAGCGCCGCCGTCGCTTTCACCGGTTTACCTCTCCGCGCCTTGCGGCGCCCGGAGGTCGAAGGCGAGGCGAAAGTGGTTCAATGTGCCGGGGAGAGGGTGGTCCGGCCGCAGTTGAGCGGATGACCGGAGTGCCGGAGAGCGCCGCTCCAGGATGGCGGCCAGAAGGGTGCTGCTCATCATCGGCACGAAATTGTGAGCGGGGCACGTCCCCGACCCCTCGCTAAAGGGGACGAGGGGCCAGCGTCGGCCGAGATGCGGCTCGAGCCAAAGCTCCGGCACGAAATCATGCGCCACGGCCAGGCGGCTCTCGTCCCGGTGAAAGTAGGGCGCGAAGACCAGGACCTGCGTGTGTCTCGGCAACCGTCCGTCGCCGAAAGCCACCTCTCGGGTCGTCTCGCGCAGGAACGCCGGCGTCGTCGGCCAGAGCCGCACGGATTCCAGCAGACAGGCGCGCAGAAAGAGCAGGTCGGCGGCGCTGCGGCCGGTGCGGCCACGGATCTCGGCCTCGGCCCGCGTCCGGGCTCCCGCCTGCGTGACGACGAGCGCCAGGGCTCGAAACGTGGCGATGCCGGCGGCGTCGAAGGCGAACAACCACTGCGTCACCTGATCGAGCATGGCGGGATCGTCGTGGTCGGGTCGCGCCGCGATCCGCGCCGAGAGGCTGCCCGGTTCGCCCCGCGCCAGAACACCTGCGAGATGCCGGTGGTATTCGCGGTTCAGGATCGGCCGGCCCGGATGCAGAAAAGCCCAGTTGCCGGCCCGCCGAAGCTTGGCGAGCATGTCGGTGAGGAGGCGGTCGTCGCGCGCGGCATCGCCCAGAACGATCCGACGAACAGCCCGGTGCCAGGCCTCGGTGAAGAGCGGCCAGGTCAGCGCGCCTCCGGCTTCGCACAGGAGGTGGTCGACCTCCTCCGTGATGACGATGGCGATCCGGTCGCTCATCGTGTGCCGCGGGCGGGCGCTTTCCAGCAGGTCGTCGTTGAAGGCGCGGCGTTGCGGTCGCTCGTCCGGCCCCGAGACGAGAGACGTCTTCGGCTCGAAATGGGAGAGAGCAGCGACCTTCTCCCGCGTATCGGGCGCGAAAGGGTCGGGGGTAGCGTCGAGGACGGCATGTAGGGTCCCTGGCGAGAGGACGACGGCCTGTCGGCGCCCCGGGATCGCCAGAAGAAGGACATCGGCCTCGTAGCGCCTCTGCAGTCGCTGCAGGCAGCGCACCGCGCCCGTGTCGAGGCCGAACCGCGCCGCGAGCGCCACCATCCTGGGCCTGCGAATGAACATCCCTTTGCCCAGGGTCGGTGCCATGACGCGGGCCAGAAAGGCCAGCGTATCGGCGATGCTGGCTTTGGCGACCCGGCCCGGGATCGCGACGTTCGTCCCGCTGCTGCTGCTCACCATGCGTCACCCCTTCCGGCCTGCGAAAGCGTCAACGTCTGGCTCTAGGCGCGGGATGCCGTCGCGTGGACGGCGAGGAGATCGGAGGCCTGCGACGAATCCGTAATGCCTGGTGGCACATGCCACATTCCATCCAGGGCACGAATCCGGGCCGCGAACTTCTGCTACTTATCGCCACCGGCAGCGTCTCGGACATCGCCGCCATCGCGTATCTCGACAAGCAAAAGCAGTTGGTCGTGGCCTCGACGCAGGCCTCGGTGTGCAACCTCCAACGCCAGGGCAATGAAGCCAAAGCCTCTCTGAGGGAATGGCGACGTCCTCAGCGGACCGAGCGCGCGCCGAT
>JAYVMK010000153.1:0-3122 GCA_043758995.1 Lichenibacterium sp.
TCCTGCGGGCGCGAAACTTCGAATACGTCAACGCCGCGCGCGCCCTGGGTCTGTCGAACCTCAGGATCATGTGGAAACACGTGCTGCCCAACGCCATGGTGGCGACGCTGACCTTCCTGCCCTTCATCCTCTCGGGCTCGATCACGACATTGACGTCGCTCGACTTCCTCGGCCTCGGCCTGCCGCCGGGGTCCCCGTCGCTGGGTGAGATGCTGCTGCAGGGCACGTCCAACCTGCAGGCCCCCTGGCTGGGGCTGACGGCTTTCCTGACCATCGCCATCATGCTGTCGCTGCTGATCTTCATCGGCGAGGCCGTCCGCGACGCCTTCGATCCCCGCAAGACCTTCCGCTGATCTCGGTCTCGGAAACGGTGCTCACGATCCGTAAAGGATCGGTGTGGCACGATATCAAATGTGATCGTGTGCACTGCACCTTCGATCCCGCAGTGAGACGGGGAACGTTGGACCATGATCGGTCTCGGAAAAATGTGGAAGGCCGTTACGGGCGGTCATCAGGGCAGCGCCGCATCGGGCGCTCCGCTGTCGACCATTCCTCGTGATCTTGGGGCCATGAAGCAGAGCGTCGCTCAACCGGCGAGGGACGAGCCCGACGATGGGCCGACCGACACGCGCGGTGCGGAGCGCTTCGTTCCGCACAAGACCTCGACGGTGCTGACCACCGCGACGGGCAAGCGCATCTTTGCCCGGATCATCAACATTTCGCAAACCGGCGTCGCCGTCGAGGCCGAACTCGCCGAAGCGAGTCCGGCCGACATCGCGATGGTGGGCAGCCGGCCCGTGACGCCGGGGCGTCGCATCACGCTGGGAATGGTCTTCCTGTTCAAGAAGCCGCTCGACCCCAAACTCTGCAACCCCGACATCATTCTCTGACCCGGCGCCCGCGACGGGCCCGGAGTACTCTTCCGCAGACGCCCACTACTCCGCGGCGTCGGCCGTTGTCGACGCCAGGGCCGCTTCGACCGCGGCGAGTGCGGCTTCGGCCTGGGCGCCGTCCGGTCCACCCGCCTGCGCCATGTCGGGACGGCCGCCGCCACCCTTGCCGCCCAGCAGCGCCGCGCCGGCGCGGACGAGATCGACGGCGTTGAAGCGGGCCGTGAGGTCGGGCGTCACCCCGACGACGAGCCCCGCCTTGCCGTCCTCGCCGACGCCCACGAGCGCCACGATGCCCGACCCCAGCGCCGTCTTGGCTTCGTCGGCGAGTCCCTTCAGGTCCCGCATGTCGATACCGGTAACGACCCGGGCCATCAGGCTGACGCCCGCCACCTGACGCGCGGCATCCGGCTTGCCGCCTCCGGTGCCGCCCAGCGCGATCTTCTTGCGAGCGTCGGTGAGCTCGCGCTCGAGACGCCGGCGCTCCTCGATGAGCCCCGTCAGCCGGTCCGCGGCGAGGTCGGGCGAGGCCTTGAGCAATTGGGCCAGGTCGCGCAGCTTGCCGCTGTCGGCGTTGAGACTGCGCCGCGCCGCATGTCCGGTCCGCGCCTCGATGCGGCGCACGCCCGATCCCACGGCGCTCTCGCCGACGACCGACACGATCCCGATGTCGCCGGTGCGGGCCGCATGCGTCCCGCCGCAAAGCTCGATCGAATAGATCGCATCCGTGGCGCCCTTGCCCTCCTGCGTCTGTCCCATCGACACGACACGGACCTCGTCGCCGTATTTCTCGCCGAACAGCGCCCGCGCCCCGCTGGCGCGAGCCTCGTCGATCCCCATGATGCGGGTCACCACGGGTTCGTTCTGCAGGACGACGCGGTTGGCGATGTCCTCGACCTCGGCCAGTTCCTCGGCGGTGATCGGCTTCGGATGGGAGAAGTCGAAGCGGAGCCGGTCGCCGTCGACCAGCGAGCCCTTCTGGGCGATATGCGGCCCCAGCACCTGGCGCAGGGCCTCGTGCAGGAGATGGGTGGCCGAGTGGTTGGCCCGGATGGCGCCACGGCGCCTGTGGTCGACCTCCGCCACCACCGCGGAGCCGACCGCGACCGATCCCTCCAGGACCTCGACCTCGTGAACGAAGACGTCACCGAGCTTCTTGCCGGTGTCGAGGACACGGAGTTGCACGCCCGGCGCCGAGAGCATGCCGGTGTCACCGACCTGCCCGCCCGACTCGCCATAGAAGGGCGTCTGGTTCAGCAGGACCTGGCCTTTGTCGCCCGTGGCGAGGCGTTCCACCTCGTGGCCACCCGACAGCAGCGCCGTGATGCTGCTCTCGGCCCGCTCGGCCGCGTAGCCGAGGAACTCGGTCGGCCCGACGCGGTCGCGCAACGAGAACCACACGGTGTCGGTGGCGGCCTCGCCCGAGCCCGCCCAGGCCTTGCGGGCCTCGGCCTTCTGTTGCGCCATCGCGGCCGCAAAACCCTCTTCGTCGACCGCGATGTCGCGGGCGCGCAGCGCTTCCTGGGTGAGGTCGAGCGGGAAGCCGTAGGTGTCGTAGAGCTTGAAGGCCACGTCACCCTTGAGCCGGCCGCCGGCCGAGAGGTCCCGCGTCTCGTCTTCGAGGATCGAGAGGCCACGCGCCAGGGTGGTACGGAAGCGCGTTTCTTCCGAGCGCAGGATGTCGCTGATGCGCGTCTGCGCTTCGACCAGTTCGGGATAGGCCTGACCCATCAACTGGACCAGCGTCGGCACCAGCCGCCACATCAGTGGATCGGGTGCGCCGAGCAGCTGAATATGGCGCATGGCGCGGCGCATGATGCGGCGCAGCACGTAGCCGCGGCCCTCGTTCGACGGATCCACGCCGTCCGCCACCAGGAAGGACGAGGCGCGCAGGTGATCGGCGATGATACGATGGCTCGCCGCCTGCGGGCCGTCCGGGTCGACGCCGGTGAGATGCGCGACCGCCTGGATGATGGTCCGCATCAGGTCCACGTCGTAGTTCGACGTCACGCCCTGAAGGATGGCCGAGATACGCTCGAGTCCCATGCCGGTGTCGATCGAGGGTCGGGGCAACGGCAACCGCTGGCCCGGACCGATCTGGTCGTATTGCATGAAGACCAGGTTCCAGAACTCCAGGAACCGGTCGCCGTCCTCGTCGGCGCTGCCCGGGGGGCCGCCCCAGACCTTGTCGCCCTGATCGTAGAAGATCTCCGAACAGGGGCCACAGGGACC
>JAYVMK010000154.1:0-3273 GCA_043758995.1 Lichenibacterium sp.
GCAACCCGCCATGGCGCAAGCCCGGGACAGACCGGGATGGCGGCGTCCCCAGACGGCACCCGCCAGAGCCACGGCCAGCATGCCGACCAAGGCGCCGCCGTGCTGGAGCCCGCTGAGCCGGGTGGTGTCGGCGGGTGACAGGCCGAGAAGGCGACCCGCGAAGGGATCGAGAACCAGTTCTTGCGACCCGTAGGCGAGAGTCGAGGCGAAGACGAAGAGGGCGAAGCGCCGTGCCGCCGGCTGAGACCAGACGGAGCGCAACGCCGACCCGAAGGCGGGCCGGGCCACCGGACCGGCGGGCGGAGCGAAGCCGGGCGCCCCTTCGAGATCCGTCATGGCGATTGCCCCAAGGCCGAGCGCCACGGCCGACACGCAGCCCATGACGGCCACGAGCCTCCTAAAAGAGAAGGGCGACAGGGCGCCTCCCGCGATGCCCGCCGTAAGGGCGAAGCCGGCGATCATCATGATCCAGAGGATCGCGGCCGCGGTGGCGCGGCGTTCGGGCGCGACGCCGGTCGCCGCCAGCGCCAGGAGCGAGGTTCCGGCGGCACCGACACCGAGGCCGATCAGGAGGTAGCAGAGCACCGCCGACACGAGGCCCGGGAGAGGAGCGACGCTCATCAAGCCGACCGACAAAGCGGCGCCGAAACCTCCGAGCGCCAGGATCGCCATCCCTCCGAGGATCCAGGGCGTGCGGCGGCCGGCGCCATCGGCACCGTGGCCCCAGCGCGGGCGCAGCATCTGCACGGCATAATGCGCGGCCACCATGCCGCCCGGCACGACGGCGGGCAGCGCGAGTTCGACCACCATGATGCGATTGAGAACCGTCGTGCTCATGACGACGACGGCGCCGAGCGCGGCCTGGACAAGTCCCAGCCGCACGATGCCGAACCAGCCGAGCGGGGCGTTCACCCAAGCACCAGACTGCGCACCGCGACGGCACTGACCATCATGCCGAGAACGTACAGACTGGTGCCCGAGGCATTGTACCAGGGCGCCTGCTTCTTCGGGTCCCCGAGGAGGCGCGGCATGAGGGCGACCTGGACCAGCGTCAGAAGCGCGATCACGAGAGCAGGGATCGGGCGGCCCCAGGCGGCCAGCAAGGCCACGATGACGAGTTGCGGTACCAGCATGACGGCGCAGGCGACCCGGGCGGCGGCGCCGACGCCGAGTTGGACCGGAAGCGAGCGGATGCCCATGCGGGTGTCGCCCTCGACCGCCTTGAAATCGTTCAACGTCATGATGCCGTGGGCACCGAGACTGTAGAGCAGCGCCAGCGTCAGGATGCGTCCGTCCGGGCGCGTGCCCGCCACGACGGCGGCGCCCGCGAGCCAGGCCAAGCCTTCGTATGATAAGGCCACGGCGGCATTGCCGAACCAGCCGTTCGCCTTGAGGCGCAAGGGCGGCGCGCTATAGGCCCAGGCCAGGACGCTCCCCAGCGCGGCGGGCGGCAGCACCCACGGGCCGAAAGCGGCCGCAACGGCCAGCGCCAGAACCGTGGTGACGATCGCGATGGCGAGGCCCCACCGGCCCGGAATGCGGCCAGACGGGATGGGGCGACCGGGCTCGTTGATGGCATCGACATGTCGGTCGAACCAGTCGTTCACGGCCTGACTGGCCCCGCAGAGCAGCGGCCCTGCCAGCAGGATGCCACCGAGCGCCAGTCCCGCCTGATGCGGCAGCGACAAGCCCCCGGACACGAGCCCACAGCCGAAGGCCCACATGGGCGCAAACCAGGTGATCGGCTTCAGCAGCTCGATCACCGCCGCCGGGGCGGGGCGATCGACCGGGACGGATGCCAGGGCGGAAGGTCTCTGCATGACGAGATGCTGTAGCAGCCTCGCCATATTGTCAACTTTATTGGACACTTTCGCGGGAAAGCGGTGGCCGCAGTGTCCAGTTCATGGGAAGATCACAATGCCGTGATGCTGCACTGCACGGTTGAGATTTGGGTCTCTCGACGAGCATTGCGACCCGTGCGGCGTGTAGGTGGTGTCGCAACACGCAATCGAAGGTAGACCAAGAGTATCGGCCTGAAGCACCGTCGAACGACTTCCGAGCGCGCCGCAGCCGCCACAACTAGCTGTCGCTGGCGGGATCCGACGGAAGATCGCCAATTCCGTAGCGGCGGAGCTTGGAATAGAGGCTCTGACGGCTCAGCCCCAGCATCTCGGCCGCAGAGGCGCGATTGTCCTGCGTGACCGCCAACGCCGCCTCGATGCAGAGCTCTTCGATGATGTCGGTCGCCTCGCGGACGATGTCGCGCAACGGCACGCGGCCGACGAGATCCGTCATCTCGCTGACCGGGCGCAGGGGACGCCGCTGGTCGCCCAGCACCGCGCGCTCCGGGGTGACGGGCCGGAACAGGAAGGCGTAGACGCGCTTCGCGTCCCGATCCGCGACCGCGGCTGTCAGTTCGACGTCGCGAACCGCCCCGTACTGCCCGCGCAGAACGGTGGCGTAACGGCGGATAGAGCCATTATCCTGGAGCCGTGACGTCAGAACGTTCACGTCGACGCCGTGCCGGCCGACGAACCGCGCCAGCGACTCGGAGCGGATCTGATTGGCCGTCGCGACATCGACGAGATCGAGGAAGGCTTCGTTGGCCTCGATGATGTCGAGGTCGGCACCGGCCGTGACCATGGCCTCCGGGAGATGGCTCAGCACACCCCAGCTGTCGCCCAGCGACGGCGCGCCGGGCCGAAGCTGGCCGGCCGGCATAAGGCGGAGAAGCAGCTGCGCGGTGCCGCCGCCGCGCAGCAGCCACAAAGCCACGGAGACGTCGGAGGAGGTCAGGCGCAGCCGCAGCGCGTCGACCTTGGCTTGGCCGAGCGCCCGCGTCTCTGCCACCGCATCGGCGACCGCTGCCGCCTCCTTGTCGGCGAAAACATCATCCAGCGTCTCGCCGACCACGCGCCGAGCCACGCGATGCAGCAGATCTTCTGCGGCAGGGTTGACGCTCGTCACCTTGCGGGAGGTCGCATCAGCGATCAGCATGGGCTCGGAAGAGGTCTGAAACAGCATGCGGAACTGCGCCTCGGCGCTGCGGTACAGCGCATAGTCCCGCTCGACGGTGAGGTTGATGTCGACGAGCTGTTGTTGAAGACGCGCCAGAGCGCGCAGGTCGCGACCCAGCACGACGAGTTGGCCGTCCTTGGGCAGGCGGACCGCCACATAACGGACCGGCAGATCCTCGCCGTCGAGGACGTGATTGATCTCCTGCCAATTCAGCCCATCGCCGGCCGCAGTGGCGAGCATCGCCTGCACCTTGCC
>JAYVMK010000155.1:0-20281 GCA_043758995.1 Lichenibacterium sp.
CTTGCTTTCGTGTCGGCCTACAACTTCGCCAAGCACCTCAAAGCCATCCGGTGGAAGACACCCTTCGAAGCCGTCTGCCACGCCTGGACGACAACACCCCATATCTTCAAACTAAACCCACGTCACCTCATCCCGGGACCAAACACCTAGATTTTCGCTCGCCCCATTCGGGAGATGTGACTGGCCGCAGACTTCCGAGCTGGGCGGCTTCTCCTGTGTTGGATCATGGATCGCGCGCGGTGTGCGCGCTCGACTGGCAGTGCGCGCAGCGTGCCGCCCTGCGTCATGGGATCGTCACCGGATGGCGGAGACGGCGCAGCCGGCTTCGTGGAGCGTAGCGGAGTAGAGCCCGGTCCCCGCTTGCGGGGAGATGCCCGGCCGCAGTCCCCGACTGAAATCCCATTCGACTGGCTTCCCGTTCGCGCCGGCAGAGTCCACGCTGTCGTCTGACGCTGCTTCGGGAGGTCACATGAACCATCGGATAATCGCTTCGTGCGGTGCGATTCTGCTGCTGGCCGGGTGTGCGGTTCCCTCGAACCAGGCTCAGCGAGGGTTTAGCGGCACGACGCCAATCGTCAGGAACGACAGTCCGTATCCGGATTTCCGAGACGAGATGATTCAGATCGGCACTGAGTATGACGCAGACCTGTCGTTCAACGACCCGAGCCGGGTCAGCACTGACGTCGCAAATTGCTACAAGGACAAGGGGAACTATGCCTTTCTACGCAACTACAGGGTCCAGGCAATCCGCTATTGTTTGGCGCTGGATTATGTGGCGTACAAGGACAATCAGGCGGCTACCCACAACTATCGGACGCCCGGAAATCCCTACTTCGACAAGGAGACGACGATCCAGCGCTGGGAGCATTGGGGTCCCGAGGCTGGATTCACTGACGCCGACTCCATGTTCAAATATATGCGCGGCACGTATGCGTTCGTGAAGCCAACCCAAATGAACATTACGAATTCGTTCCGGGGAAAGCGCATTCTGCTGCCCTCCGGAGGCAATCCTTCACCCTCCTGACTGCGTGCCCTGTGAATGGTGCATCGGCCGTCGAGAGGCCGATGCGCTATCGGCCGGTTGCGGCCCTGTCGTGTTTTGACAAGGCCGGTGCGACGAGGCGCTTGTCGCCTTCGGTGCGGTGCGCCATGCAGGTCCAGACATCGCCAGAGCGGCTGGTAAAGCCGAAGCTGGCGGCCTGCCCGCACACGAAACAGGCGCGGGTCGGCGGCGGCCGATCGATCGGCTCCATGAGACATCCCCTTCTATGCCGGGCGGCCTATCCGGGACGCCGCGGGCTGATAGACTCCCGGTCATGGCAAAGGGTGGCGCGAACCGATAGGGACGCGAGCCGGTGCAACTGCCGCTGTTTGCGGAGGAAGCGTCGCTGTGCCGCGTTCGCCCGGAACTGAATGAGTGGCAATATTACCGGCTGGAGGTGTGGCCGGACTTGTTCGGCCGCGCCCTTCTGGTGCGCCAGTGGGGCCGGATCGGCATAGAGAGCCACCGGAGGATGGACCCTTATGCCGATCAGGAAGCGGCGCTGAACGCGCTGGGTCAGATCGTGCGGGCGAAGCGCCGCAAGGGGATACCTGCCCCGCCCGTGACGGCGGAGGACCATCGGCGAGCTCAGCCCTCGGCGGGCGTCGCTCCCGGCTCTGCCGTCAGGTCGATGTCGGCGTAGAGTTCCGTCATCGGGATCTCGATGCCGATTTCGGGCATGTGCAGGACGCCCTTGTCGTTGACGATCTCGGTGATCCAATCCTCGGCCTTGCGCGTGAAGACGATGGCGCCGGCATGGGTCTGCTGCAGGATGACGTAGCGCTGGATCGATGGGGTGGCGCGGTATTCCGCGTTCTTGAGCACCAGGTCATCGTTCGCGGTGCCGTCGCTGAGCACCTCGAACACGACCACGGGATCGGTCACGACGGTGGAGCGGGGCGGCACCGGGGTGCAGACCACGAAGGCTTCCGGGTAGCGGATACGGCCGGCGACCGCGATCTTCAGCTCGCTGCCATAAGCTTGGCAGGTTTTGCCGCGCAGGCGACCTGTTAGAGAAAAAATCAAGTTTCTCTGAACAGCTGCATGGGCCGCGGTGCCGCCGGCCATTGCGACCGGCTGAAAGCCGTCGAACTCGTAGCGCAGTTCCTGCCGTTCCTCCCATGCGAGGAATTGCTGCAGCGTCATCGGCGAGCGCAGGGCAACGTTCATGGCGTGCATGCTAGCACCTTCGGTCATGACTTTCTCCACTCCTGAATGCGAACGGGCATCCGGTACGCCCTTTGGCGACCACCCCAGGCCGGCGGACGGACGGGGCGAAGGGCGCGAAGCGGGACCAGAGCCACGCGCAGCTCGGCTTCGAGCGAGCATGGCGAGGACCCACCCCTTCAGCCCGGGACGGCGCCGGCTTATTCCCCTACTAGGCCGTCGCCACCAGCATTTCCTCGACGCTGGTGGTGTAACGCGAGGACAGCCGGTCGTGCCGGGTGCTCCACGGCCGCTCGATCCCGGTGGCCAGCGGCCGCAGCGTGCTGCGGCCATAGCGGGCGTTCACGACATCCATGGCCTGCATCATCTTGGCAGACTTCGCCGGATCGCGGGTCGCGAACAGCATGCGGGGCTGCTGCTGTTCGAGCACCAGGTCGTTGAGGATGACGCCCGCCTTGAAGTAGCGGTGCCCGCTACGCCAGAGCGGCTGAAGCACGCGTAGCGCCTGGCCGATCAGCGCCATGCTGTCGGATGTGGGTTCGATGCGGGCGGCGCGCTGGTCGGCAAGCACGAGCTCGGATGATTGCAAGCGCCTACACCTAATGAAGCTCAGTCGGGGAAGTTGTCGCCGAACATCGGCAATCCGCTGACGGACTGCGCTTTGGTCGCCTCGTCCTGCAACACGTCCCAGTGCTCGGCGAGCTTACCGTCCTCGATGCGAACGACGTCAGCGGCAATCCAGGCGACCGGTCGCCCACTGCCGGAGAACCGGCCGTGGAGGATCACGTAGTCGCCCTCGGCAATGGTGAGCTGATTTTCGTAGCGCAGCGTATCAGGCAGAGAGCGGATCAGGTCGAATAGACCGCTCCGGCCGGATGCGATGTGAGCGCTATGTTGAATGTAGCTGTGCGACCAGAAACGTTCGGCCGCTACGTAGTCGCGTTGGTTGAAAAGCGTGTCAAAAGCTTCCAGGACGAGGGCTTTGTTCTGCTCTGGCGTGAACTTGGACATAGTTGGCCTCGGTGTTTTTAGGATGATAGGGGTCAGGCAATCGCCGGCTGCAATGCCGGATAGTCGGAGTAACCGTCGGAGCCGTTGGCATAGACGGTTGCCCAGTCGACCTCGGTGAGCGGCGCACCGATCTTCAAGCGTTCGACTAGATCAGGATTGGCGATGTAGGGCCGGCCGAAGGCCACGAGATCGGCAAGCCCATCGGCGATCAGTCGATTGCCCCGGTTGGCGTCCATCTGCACGTTGGCGATCAGCGTGCCATTGAAGATCGGCCGGAAGTGGCGGAACATACCGTCGCCCATGAGGGGCTCCAGGGCCGTCCCGGTGAAGTCTGTGGTCGCGCCCATCAGGAGGAGATGTGAAAGTCCGTAGCCGTTCAGTTCGCGTATGGCGTATTCAGCCATCGGCAAGGTCTCGTCATTGGCCGCCATGGGGCCGCTCTCGTGCATCGGACTGAGCTTCACGCCCACTTTGGAAGCATCGACTTCACCGAGAATGGCCTCCACGACCTCGAAGAGGATGCGTGCACGGCCCTCGATGTCGCCGCCATACTCATCGGTGCGGCGGTTAGTGGCGCGACTCATGAATTGCGCCAGCAGATAGAGGTAGTTCGCTAGAACCTCGACCCCGTCGAAGCCCGCCTCCATGGCATTACGGGCCGCGCTTGCATAGTCGGCGACCGTCTGGTGGATTTCCTCGACGGTCATGGGTCGCGGCGCAACCGTGGGCTTGCGACCTGTGGGCGTCACCGACTCGAAGAGCAGATTGACATCTGACGCAGATAGGGGCGGCGTGCCCCCACGTACATCTGGATGAGCAATAGCGCCGGTGTGCCAGAGTTGGGCGACGATACGCCCGCCGGCAGCATGGACGGTGTTCGTGACCAAGCGCCAACCACGTACCTGCTCGGCGCTCCACAGACCCGGCGTACCCGCCCAGCCGAAGCCGTCCGGGCTGATGGCAGTAGCTTCGGCGACAATCAAACCGGCTGAGGCGCGCTGGGCGTAATACTCGGCCTGCAAGGTCGTCGGGACGTGATCGTTGGGACGTGCCCGCGTGCGCGTGAGCGGGGCCATTACGATCCGGTTGGGCAGGTCGAGCTGGCCCATCCGATGGGAAGTAAACAGGAGTTGCGTGACCATAACGGCTATCCTTGGAATGCGAGGGGTCAGATTGTGACGACCACCTTGCCAATCTGCTCGCCGGCCTCGATGAAACGATGCGCGTCGATGATCTGATCGAGTGGGAAAGTCCGCGCGATCGTCGGATGAAAGGCACCTTCGGCGAGCCCTCCGGTGACGAACTGCTTCATGGCCGTGAGGCGCTCGTCGTGACGAGTCAGCGCGGTCAATGCGAGTCCTCGGATCGTCAGATCGCGCGCGAAGATTTCAAATGGCGGCACGATGGTCGGTCTCGTGTCGAGCGCGCCATAGAGAACGAGCGTACCGCCTGTGGCCGTCGCCCGGGCCAGGACCGCGAACTCAGGGCCGCCGACCGGATCGAAGACCAGGGCTGCACCCTTGCCCTCCGTGCGGCGTTGAACTTCGATGACGACATCCTGCTCGGTCGTTGCGATGACGGCTGATGCGCCGAGCCGTCGAAGATCATCGGCCTTAGTCGAAGTCCGCGTTAGTGCGACGGGTTTAGCACCGAGGTACCGGGCGATTTGTATGGCTGCCAGGCCAACGCCGCTCGACGCGGCGGAAATTAGGACGGTCTGCCCGGCCTGCAGCGCGCCGACCGAAACTAGGCCGCCCCAGGCCGTGCCATACGCCGCCCACGTTGCCGCGGCTTCGACAAAATTGATGTGCTCCGGGATCGCGACCAGCGACCGCGCCGGCGCAATGGCGACTTCCCCATAGAGCGCATATTGCGCGGCGCCATAGGCCGGAACGAGGGCAACGCGATCTCCGACTGCGAAGCCTGCGACGTCTGGGCCGGTAGCCTCGATGACACCAGCCGCCTCGAAGCCGATCCCGGTCGGCAGAGCCGGCTTGGCAGGCGACCGGCCGGAGCGCAGCGTGATTTCGGTGCGGTTGAGGCCGATGGCGTGGATGCGCAGGCGAACCTGGCCAGACGCGGGCTTACCGATTTCGACGTCCTCAATGCGGAGTACGTCGGCATCGCCAAATTCGTGGATACGGACGGAGCGGGACATGGCGGGGACCCTCACGTTGGTGTCTAGTGAGGTGAAGGTCGTTCGCATCCGCCCCTGCCGGTAGTTACGGGTTTCTGCTAATTTCTATGTATCGGATACATCAATGGGTGCTGCTGCGGCTCTTGGTCCGGTAAACGATCAAACTGGCAAATCCGACGGAGCGCGCTCGAAGTCCATTACGAGATGATCAATGACTGCCCGCGCTGCTCCACGGGTCGCGCGGCCCATCGGGAAGTAGGCATGGACAGGGATGCCAGCCAAGGCCCAGCCGGGCAGCAGGCGTACGAGGGCCCCACTGGCGAGCTCTCGGCGGCACGCCCAACCGCTCGTCGATGTGATGCCTAAGCCCGCGACTGCGGCGGCGATGGCTCCCTCGTTCTCGTCCGTAGAGAAATGCGGCTCAAGCTTCACGGCGACCTCCTGGCCGTCCCGGTGGAAGCGCCAGGCGGTCGGGACCGCGGAGGCCGTACCGCCGACGATACGGAACCGTGCCAGATCCGCTGGGGTCTCTGGTTGGCCATTACGGTTAACATATTCGAGAGACGCTACGACGACTCGCGGGATCGTGGCGATGAGCTTTGCGGTGGCTGTGGAGTCGTGGAGTCGGCCAAGACGTATTGCTACATCGACGGCCGCCCGGATAAGGTCCTGCTTCTGATCTCCAAGTTGGAGTTCGATGAGCAGGTTTGGATGACGCCCGGCGAAGGGCGGTAGGCGTGGAATAACGTCGCGGACGCCGAAGCTGGTGGGCATGCTCATCCGGAGGAGACCGCGCAGCTCACCTCCCTCGCGAACACTCTGCTCCGCCTCATCCAGGGCGGCCAGGATGAGTTCGATCCGCGCCAGAAACTCACTACCGGCTTCTGTTGGCACCACTGCTCGCGTGGTGCGCGTCAAGAGCCTCGCCCCGAGATCAGCCTCGAGGTCGGCGACAATCCGCGACGCCTGCGACTGCGACAGGCCACATTCACGCGCGGCTGCCGAGAAGCTGCCCAGGCGGGCGACGCGCGAATAGAGACGAAGGGCAAAATTGTCTTTGATCAACGCACACGCCCCTGATGACAGTGCCCTCAAGCGAGCCTGCTGGATTGATGTATCGCATACATAGAACCTAGCCTCGATCATCGGCTACCAGCCCAGCTCCTTCCGGCTGATCTTCGTCTGGACGACGGGAGATCGATCCCGCTTCGCTCGAGGAGCAGAGCTATGAAACTCACCGGCAATACCATTTTCGTCACCGGCGGCACGTCAGGAATCGGGCGGGCGCTCGCTGAAGAATTCCACAAGCTGGGCAACAAGGTGATCATCTCGGGGCGCCGGCGCGCTTATCTCGACGAGGTTCTGACTGCCAACCCCGGCATGGCGGCAATTGAACTGGATATTACCGACCCGGCCTCCATCAACGCTGCGGCAGCCAAGCTGATTGCCGAACATCCGGACCTCAACGTGCTTATCAACAATGCTGGCATTATGCTGCCCGATCAGGCGGCCGGCCGGGTCGACGACAAACTGCTCATTGACACGGTAATGACCAACCTCATCGGACCGGTCCGCATGACGTCGGCGCTGATCGAGCACCTGAAAGGCAAGAAGGACGCCGTCGTTGCCTATACGAGTTCTGTCCTGGGCTTCGTCCCGATGGCGGTAACGGCCGTCTACTCGGCGACCAAGGCAGCGGTTCACTCCTATGCCCTGTCACAGAGATTTCTGCTGCACCACGCCGGCGTACGCGTGCTTGAAATCGCTCCGCCCTGGGTCCGCACGGAGCTGATGAACAGTCGCGAGGCCGAACAGGCGATGCCCCTCGACCAGTTCATCGCTGAGACAATGGCGCTGCTTGGGACCGACGCCGACGAGATCGTGGTCGAAGGCGGAAGAGCGTTTCGCAACAATGCCGGCCCTAACGAGCATGGCCTAGTTAATGGTTTCAACCAGCAAGCTCTGGCGATGTTCGGGTAATCTTCGACAACTGTCTCGATGCAGGTCAGACCCTCTTCCAGCGCCGTCTCAAGCCGTGATTTCTAACCAAATGAGTCGAGGTTGCCCATCTCACGACGGCGCCTCGCTGGAATATGCGATGTCAGTCGTTATGCGCTCGATGCACTGCTGACTGGCGGTGAGAGATAATGCTTGCTTTGGCAGCGGGCTAACGGAGCAGAGGTACGGGACCGCGCATCGTTCCTGCGAGAACAAGCGTAGCAAGGCTGAGGAGCGCGATGACGCCAGCGCCGAGGTCGACGGCGAGCTCAAGGCCTTGGGCAGTTGCCACTGCGCCGAGCAGGAGCGCCACTCCTCCCATCGACAGATAGGCCAGCAGGTAGAGGGCAGAGAGAACCCCGCCGCGATGGTGCGCCGGGGTAGCGGCGTTGATGACCTCGAGGGCGCTCAGGAACAGCAAACTGTAACCGGCCCCTGCGGCCGTTGTTGCCAGGAGAAAGGCAGCCAGGTCGTGCCGCGCTACTGCAATGGCGAGCAGCCCCATGCCAGCGGTAGACGCAAGCGCGCCGAGCATCATGGCGCGCCGGGCAGGGAGGGAGAGGGCAATGAGCCCAACGGCTCCCGACACGATGGCAAACAGCGACAACACGGCACCGTTAACGAAGGCGTTTGGCGATCCGACCAGGTCGCGGGCGACTTGGCCTCCGATCGACAGGACAAGCACGCCATGGGTGTAGGCCGTCATCATCGCAAGTGCGGCAACGACAAACGCCTTGCGGACCTCCCGGGGAAGGAATGGCAGGCGAGGACGCCAGGATGTGTCGGTACCCGCGTCACTGCACCGAGGCAGGAACCATACGGCTGCAAACAGCAGCATCAGCAAGGCCGTGAGCACCCAGAAACTCAGGCGCGTCGGCCAGGGTGCGTATTGGACCAGCGCACCACCAAGCAGCAGCGCCGCTGCGAAACCGGCCGCTTGCGAAATTGTGGTGATCAGCGCGGCCCGCTTCGACGCGCCGTCTTTGCCGAACTCCACAATCGCGGCTGTGGACGGCCCTGCTGACAGGCCAACGCCGACGCCCATTAGGGCCCGGGCCGCGAACAGCCAGCCGACGTGGGGCGCGATGGCAAACATCAGCGAACCCCCAAGCGAGGCACCGAGCCCAAGCAGCATCGTGGCCCGCCGGCCGATATGATCGGACAGGTCGCCGAACACGACCAACACGGCCACGACGGAGGACGGGTAGATCGCGAAGATGCCCGTAGTGACCGTGTGGCTGAGGTGCCATTGCGCTGCAAAGAGCTGATAGACCATGGCGGGTGCGGCGCTCGTCCAGAGCGTGTGTGCAACCACGCCCATGGAGACGATGAGGCTCGCCCGTCGGCCGAGGGCGATGCGCGCGCCCGACCCGGGCGCACCCGGGCAGAGCGCTCCCGTTGTCGGTTCCGACATCGTCCTCGTCCTCGTACCTGCGGTTACAGCTTCGAGCCGCCATCGACGCGGATGGTGTCGCCCGTAATCCAGCGGGCGCCGTCGGAAGCCAAGAAGGTGATCACGTCGCCAATGTCGTCCGGCTGCGCCACGCGCTTCAGGGCCTGCAGGCTTAGTGTGAAGTCTCGGCCGGCATCTGTTTTCGCAAAGCTCGACATATCCGTCGCCACGACGCCGGGTGCGACCGCATTGACACGAATGCCACGCTCGCCCAACGCAGCAGCGAAATGCTTGACCAGCGTGTCGACCGCGCCTTTGGTCGCTGCATAGGCGGCCAGAGTGCCGACAGAGGCGTGCGCCGCCAGCGAGGAGAGTAGGACGACGCTGCTGCCCTCGCCCAGGATCGGCAGCAGTTGCTGCACCAAGAAGAATGGCGCCCGGACGTTGACGGCGAACAGTCTGTCGAAGTCCTCGACGGTGGTGTCTTCGATGGTGGCCGATGCCGCAGTGCCGGCGTTGGCGACGAGGATGTCGAGCCTGTCTCCGACGATCTTGCGAACCTCCGCCGCGAGGCGATGTGGCGCATCCGGTGCCGTGAGATCAGCGCCAATGGTTTCAGCTCGGCCGCCTGCGGTGCGGATCAATCGCACGACCTCCTCCGCCTCGGTGGCGGCGTTGCCGTAATGCACCAGCACCTGAGCGCCTTCATGGGCGAGCTTGAGTGCGGTGGAACGGCCTATGCCGCGCGAGGCGCCAGTGACAAGCGCGGTTTTGCCAGAGAGCGTTGCCATAGTCAGAACTCCTTTGCTTTGCGGTTCTTTGACAGGTGCGAAAAGGATCAGCTCGCAGTCTTGCCGCCATTCACCCGAATGATCTGACCAGTGATGAAGGCTGCCTTGGCGGAGGCGACGAACTGGATGGCATCGGCGACTTCCTGAGCCGTGCCGCCCCGCTTGAGCGGAATGGCCGCGTAGAATGCCGCCTTCTTCTCCGGCGAGCCGGTCAGCCGATCGAGCATCCCGGTCTCCGTCGGACCCGGCGCCACGGCGTTGACCCGCACGCCATACGCAGCGGCCTCGATCGCGGCGGATTTGGTAATGCCCTCCACCGCGTGCTTGCTGCCAGCGTAGAGCGCCATCATCGCGACGTAGCCGGCCTCCGTTATGTCCGTCACCGGGCCAGGCTTGCCTTCAGTGCCCGCGTTGTTGACGGCGATGTCGAGGCGGCCGAAGCGGGCGACAGCCTGGTCGACCAGGTTGCGCACCTCGTCCTCGCGGCGGACGTCGGCGCGGATGAATTCGGCTTCGGCGCCGAGGCCGCGCAACTCGCCAGCGAGGGCGAGACCGGCCTCGTCATGACGGCCGGAAACAACGATGCGGGTGCCGTCAATGGCGAACGCCAGGGCGGTAGCGCGGCCGATGCCGGTGAGCGCCCCGGTAATCAAAACAACTTGCTGGCTCATGGGTCTATGCCTCGGATGTTGAGCGCCTGTAAGATAATGTTTCCGACCTCACACGCCTCTGCTTGCGTTGCTCAAGAACTAGGTCCGTCTGGCAGTCCTGAAAAAGACTTTGTTAGCTTGGATCGATGCCTCATAGGCATGGGATGAGCTGCAAAGTCGCACCTCGTCGCACCATCGCGACGCAGAGTTGTTCGCGTGGGAGACAAGGGCATCCGCCCGCGACCAAGCCGCCAATCGGCAGCTTGGTCCTAAACGCCACAAGGTGGGACTGCTCTGATTGAGCGTTCCTCAACGAGCAAATGCTGAGGTTGAATGCCAAGATTACAGTCTACGGCCGTCAACCTCGATAGAAGCTGTCGTTAACTCGGACGCCTGATGTCAATCGAGTCTACGCGATTAGGGTAGAAGGCCAAGTATTCGTTGATCTCTGACACAGCGGCATAGGCCGCCTCGTATGTCCAGATCGCGTCGGCACGCCGATCTTCGCCGACAACGATGTTGAAATATGCTGCATCGCCCTTGTAAGGGCAGTAGCTTCCCGTGCTGCTGCGATCGAGCAGCGACATGTCGACATCCGAACGCGGAATGTACTGCACCGCCGGATAAATAGCCTCTCGCAGCGTCAGCGCCGATTGGGTGTCGGCGATTGTGCGGCCGGCAACGGTAACCACCACGCGACCTACAGTCGGTTCGATGGTGATTGGATGGTTGGGTCCAGGAGTAAGGATCTGCTTGTCAGTCATGATTGTGGTCCTTGGATAAGGGAGCGCTAAAGCGGGAAACAGTCACTAGACATCCGCCGTCCGCTCTTGCAGTCAGCCTGCACGGATGCAGCTTGCCCGTCTGCGGAGTTCAACTGATGAGCTGGAACCGGCAATCAATCCCTAGTGCCCTGTCGGCAAAGGTTGCCTGATAGTCCGGAGAATTATACCAGGCGACGGCGGTGCCGCGGTCGGGAAAGCGGATGATGGCACCGTTGGTGAAAGCGGGCTCACCGTTCAGGACATCCCAAGCACCGCCAGCGATGAATTCACCGCCAAATTGCTTCAGAATCGGGCCGGCAGCGGCCGAATAGCGATTCTTGGCTTCGGCATCTTTGACGGTTAGCTCGACAACGACGTAGGCGCTCATGTTCAATCTCCGTTCAGGGTGCGATCGCGCAGCAGCAGCACGGCACGGAATGGGGCTAGGCGGCGAAGCTGGAGCGTGCGGCGACCGCGGCATACCAACGGTGCGTCGCTGCGTTAGCCTCGGGAACGGAGAGGCTCAGCGCCCGGGTTGCGAAATCGATGGAGACAACTGCGGTGATATCCGCGGCGCTGAACCGCTCCCCGGCGACGAACGGTTCACCACCTAGCCGCACTTCGAGGTCGGCATAGAAATCAGCGATGCGCTGGCGACCACGTTCGACCAAAGCGGGAATCTGCCCATAGGCATGAGGCCCGGCAATCGCATGGTCTTTCAGCCCGGCGGCGTTGTTGCGGACCGTTTCCATGACCGCGGCAAAACCTTCCAGCTCCATCCGGCGCTCCCACATCGTCACCAGGGCCTTCTCCTTGGCCGACGATCCCAGCAACGGCGTGTTGGGGTGGGTCTCTTCCAGATAGCGCATGATTGCGGGCACCTCGCCGATCGCGGTTCCGTCGTCGAGAACGAGCGTCGGGACGACCCGGCGTGGATTGATGCGGGCATAGGCCTCGGAGAACTGCTCCTTGGCGCCGAGATCGACAGAGACGCGAGACACGCAGATGCCTTTCTCCGCAAGAAAGATGCGGACGCGCCGAGAGTTGGGCGAGCTCGAAGATTCGTAGAGCTTCAATTGGTTAGTTGACATGGCGAGTGACCTTCTTGAGGGGGATCGAGCGGGCTGGGTCGGGCTTTCGGCTCGGCCCTGTGCTCAGCCGGCTGACTTGCCACCGTCGACGGTTAGGACATGGCCAGTGACGAAGCTTGCTTCGCTCGACGCGACATACAGAATCGCCTGTGCAATCTCGTCTGGCTGGCCGATCCGCTTCTGGGCGTTGAGTGTGGCGAGATATGCCTTCACGTCCTCGCTGCCGGTGAAGCGGTCCAGCATGCCGGTCTGGATCGGACCAGGCGCCACGGCGTTCACGCGGATGCCCATGCTGCCGACCTCGAGTGCCACCGATTTGGTCAGTCCCTCCACCGCGTGCTTGCTCGCCGCGTAGATCGATGCACCCGCTCCACCTTCATGGCCGAACGTCGAAGAGATGTTGACGATGCTGCCACTGCCCTGGGCCTGCATGATGCGCAGCTCATGCTTCATGCTCAGGATCGTGCCCAGGACGTTGGTGTCGAACGTGGCCGCATAGCTTTCCGCCGTTTGGTCTACGGCTGCGCCGGGCTGACCCTCGGTGCCGGCGGCGTTGACCGCGATGTCGAGGCGGCCGAAACGGGCGACCGTCGCGTCGACCATGGCGCGAACGTCGTTCTCGTGACGGACGTCGGCCTGGACGAACTCCGCTTCACCTCCTACCGCGACCAGTTCTGCCACGAGCGCCGCACCAGCCTCGGGCTTGCGGCCGGCGACGACGATCTTGGCGCCCTTGCGGGCGTAGGCGAGCGCGGTGGCTCGGGCGATGCCGGTGAGTGCACCGGTGATAAGCACGACTGGCGTATTCATTGTGACTTCCCTTTGAATGAGGGCGTGGATATGCCTTGAATGTCTGGTCAATCGCCGGGTGGCGAAAGCTCCGTGACGCTCGCGGCCATATTCTTTGCCTGCGCAGCCTGAGCTAAGGGTTATGGTGAGGCATGAAAAAGACTTTGTTTGCCTGCTCCCATACTGCAAAGGCATGAAATGGATTTGCGTCACTTCCGATATTTCCTAGCCGTCGCCGAGGAGGGGAGCCTGACTGTCGCTGCGGAAAAGCGCCTGCACACCGCGCAGCCATCGCTCAGCCGGCAGATGCGTGACCTCGAGATCGAACTTGGGTGTACGTTGATGACCCGGGGGGTGAAGGGCATTGAACTCACTGCCGCCGGACGGGTGTTCGCAGATCATGCCCGCGCGATCCTGCTCCAGGTGGAAGCAGCGACCGAAGCGACCCGGCGGGCCGCGGCGCCCGCCAAGGCCAGCTTCGTGATCGGGTTCCTGACCGGCTACGAGTTCGACTGGCTCTCGGCTGTCATGCGCATCATGCGGGATGCGCTACCCACGACCGAAATCGTGATCCTCAGCCTTTCATCCCCGGACCTTGCCGACGGTCTGACCCGCGGGAAAATCGACCTTGCCTTCATGCGGCATGAAAAGAACGCGCCCGGCGTGGTGTTCACGCGCCTGATCGACGAGCCGCTGATCGCGTTGCTTCCAAGCAGTCATGCCCTGGCGAGCAAGGACTCCATCACGCCGGAGGATATAACCGGCATGCCGTTGATCGGCGTTCCCCACGACAAGTCGCCAGCTCTGCGTGCAGTCACCGATGCCTACGGCGCGAAGCTGGGCATTGATCTTACGCCCGACCACTACGTCGATAATCTATCCATGGCGATGACGCTGGTCGCCTCGGTGGACGGCATCGCGCTGATGCCGCTCTATGCGCGCAACCTCTTGCCGGCGGCCGTCATCAGCAAACCATTGGCCGGGGTGGCACCAGTGATCGATCTGTCACTGGGCTACAGCGAAGCAAACTCGTCACCGATCCTGAAAACGATTATTGCCCGGATCGGCGAATTGAAGTTTCGCAGCACGTGACCGGCCAGGCTTGCGGCTGATGTCTCTGCGCAGCGATGGTCTATCACTCTCCATAAGGCACGAAGTCAGTGTAGTGACGCTCGTTGCCGCCCCAAAAGGCGTCGCGAACGTAGGGTGTGAGCGACAGGTTTTGCCGGAACCGTTCGGGCAGGTCGGGATTCGAGCTAAAATAGCGGCCGAAGGCGACCGCATCAGCGTCTCCCCGGCGCAGGATCGCTTCAGCGCCCGCGCGATCGAACCCGCCGGCCGCAATGATCGGCCCGGCAAACACCATCCGCAAGAATGCCGAGGCGATCGGCGCCTGCCCTTCGTGGATCGTCTCCACGCCGCGCACTCGCGGCTCGATGACGTGAAGGTAGGCCAGCCCATACTGGTTCAGCCACTCGGCGAACCGACCGAACGTGGTTTCGGGATTGCTGTCCGAGATTGCACCCCAGGTTCCACTCGGGGAGACGCGGACGCCTACACGATCGGCGCCAAATACCGAGATCAACGCCTCGGTCAGCTCGGTGCCGAACCGAATCCGGTTCTCGATGGAACCACCGTAGGCGTCAGCGCGCCGGTTCGTGCCATCCTGAAGGAAGGTGTCGGCGAGGTAGCCATTGGCGTTGTGCAACTCGATCCCGTCGAACCCGGCATCCCGTGCCCGCTCGGCCCCCTGGCGGAAGCTCTCCACCAGCACGGGAATTTCATGGAGTTCGAGAGCTCGGTGCGGCGACACCGGGACCCAGCCATTCTGCGTGAAGGCTTGACCCTCGAATGGCACGACCGAGGGCGCGATCGGCAGCCGACCATCGCTGAGGTCCACGTGGCTTTGCCGGCCATCATGGGCAATCTGCATGACCACTAGCCCGCCCTTGGCATGGACAGCGTCCGTGATCCGACGCCAGCCCTCGACATGCGCGTCAGTGTAGATGCCGGGTGCGCCTAGATAGCCGCGGCTGTCATGCGAAGGATGCGCCGATTCCGTGATGATCAGGCCGCCGGAAGATGCGCGCTGGCGATAGTACTCCACCATCATCGGACTGGGCGTCTCGTCCGCCAGCGCGCGCAGCCGCGTCGTGGGCGCGTGGACGACACGGTGGCTCAAGGCCAGCGCCCCCAAGCGCGTGGCGGCGAACAACCGGGACGTCCCATTAACCGCGTCCCATCCGGCGCCGGAGCCAGTCTTGAGGGATGCTTCGGCGACGAAGGCGATTTTGTTTGAAGTAGTGGGCATGGCAGTAATCCGAGATTGATTGTGAGCGGCGGGCCCGGCCAGCGCACGCGCCCGCTCGCATCAAGCGTTGTCGGTAACGAGTAAGGGGATGCGGCTCGTTCGGCCGAGTGTCAGGCGGCCAGGAACAGCGTTGCGTGGGCTACGAACAGCTGCGGATACTGGTAGAACGAGCCGTGATTGGCGTCGGGATAGATGATGAGCTGCGCGTTCGGCAGCTTCTGCTGCAGCACGTAGGAGTTGACCGTCGGGATAATCACGTCGTCACTGCCCTGCACGATCAGCGTGGGTAGGCGGAGTTCGGCAAGGTGGCCTTGCGCGCTCTCGCCGCCGGCGATGTAGGCGCCGATCGCTTCACGCTGGCGCCCGGCAGCGGCGTCGCTCACTTCGGCGTCCCGGTCCGTGCGTTTGAGCCGACGCTCCAGAAAGGCGCGCCCGGCCGCCCGGCTCGCTACAGAGGGCGAAAAATGCACGGCCAACCAGAGGTGCTCCGGCGGATCGTACGTGCCCGCGAAGATTTCGCTCGACTTGCTTGTGGACATGTCCGCGCCGCGTGGTCCGGTGCCAACCAGGATCAGCTTGCGGACCAAGTCAGGGGCTTGAACCGCGATCTCCTGCGCGACCATGCCGCCGATGGAAAAGCCGAGCACGTCGACCTTCGGGAGACCGAGGGCACGGATGAATGCAATCGCATTGGTGCCCATCTCTGGGATGCTGGGCGGCACTTCACCGGAGCTTGCGGCAATGCCGGCATTGTCGAATAGGATTACCTCACGGGTGTGGGCCAAGCCGTCCGTTACAGCGGGATCCCAATAGTCGAGCGAGCCCTTGAAGTGCTGGTTGAAGACGAGCGGCACACCTCCAGTCGTGCCAAAGCGGCGATAAGCAAAGCGAATGCCCTCGGCTTCGACGAACTGGGTGGGCGCGTCCTGATGTGTATAAGCCATCTTCTTGTTTCCTGCTTGGCAAGCATGCTAAATCGGCATGCGCGCAACAACGGTGTTTAATGCTAGCGCGGGCCGAAGCTGACGTTTT
This sequence comes from Lichenibacterium sp., assembly GCA_043758995.1. Classification (GTDB taxonomy): domain Bacteria; phylum Pseudomonadota; class Alphaproteobacteria; order Rhizobiales; family Beijerinckiaceae; genus Lichenihabitans. Next base: position 16,177 of record JAYVMK010000155.1, read on the forward strand.
GACCCGCGATACGCCAACACCTAAGCATCCGCCAAAATAAGAAAAAGACTTTCTAAGTCTCCCCTCATGCCCACGAGGTATAGAGACCCGCCGCCTGTTGACGCGAACGGCCATCTTCCGGTTCTGACGCTGCGGCTGGTGTTCCACCTGGCCCTGCGGAAGCCGAGGCGTTCAGCCGCAGCATCACCCCGAGCGTCAGTGGTAGCTTAGGCTGTGCAGTCCCATCATTTATTCCCGAGCGGTCATCGGCTGGAACATAATAAGAACACGACCACAGAAGGCGCGTTACCTGTGTTCGCGCCGGGTTGATGCACACTGCCCAGCAGCAGTGGGGAGCATGCGATGGGCTGGGTCAGAACGGCTTGCGGGATCGGTGCTTCGGTGCTGGTGGCGGCGCAAGCCGCGCAACCAGCGACGGCGCAGCCGGCGGTGGCCACAGGCGGCCAGACGGTGCTTTACCTATCGGCAGACGGGGTCGGTTCAGGCAGCGCCGGACCAGTTGGCGGCCCTGATCGCCCAGAGCACGTCGCCGTCCGCGGCGACGGCTCAGCGGCGGGTCAACACGATGATCGAGGACGGCATGAACGCCGCGCGTGGCGTTGCCGGGGTCGAGGCCCGCGCCATCGGCTACTCGGTCGGCCCGGCCGACGACAAGCATGCGACCTGGGTCGCGCAACAGACCCTGGAGCTGCGCGGCAACGACGGCCCGTCCTTGCTCGACTTGGCCGGCAAGCTGCAGGAGCGCGGAGTGGCGGCGGCGTCCCTGGACTAGCAGCTGTCGCCGGCGCTGCGGTGCAAGGCGCACGGCGAGACGACAACCGCGGCGCTCAAGGCGCTGCAGGCGCGGGCGGCGTCAGCCGCGGCGACCCTCGGGCTGCATGTGGACCATGCGTGGGAGGTGCGGCTGACGGGCCAATGTACCAGCCCCGGCTGCCGTTTCCAGTGAGGGCGAGGGCAGCGTTGGCAATGCCGGCGCCGCAGGCGACGGCGGCACCGGAGGAGATCACCGCGACGGTCTCGGCGGATTATGTCTTGATCCCGTAGCCGCCTGTCGCTGGACGAGAAGCGGCAGTTCGTCGGCAAGAACGTGCAGACCGCGATGCATCTCGCCTGCAATGACCATGGCTGGTTCGGCGTGACCCAGGACAAGCTGCTGTTTCATGCGGCAGCACTCGGCGCCGGCTTACCGGTGCCCGAACTGCTGGCTGTCGTGCATCCGACGCGAAGCCTGCCCGGTGTGCCGGGCCTGCGCAACGCGGAGGCGACGGCGAGTGTGCTGCGCGATCCGGGCGCCTATCCGTTCTTCGCCAAGCCGATCGACGGCATCTACAGCCTGGGCGCAGTCAGCGCGGAGCGGCAGGATGCCGCCGGAAGAGTGCATCTGGTCGGCGGTGACAATCGGCCGCTCACCGACCTGGCCGGCGAGCTCGTCGGCACGGAGAGCGGCATGTTGATCCAGCGGCGGCTGGCGCCGGATGCGGAACCGCACGGCGGTTCGGCAACCGGCTCTGGTCGGTTCGGCTGCTTGTTCTGCTCACGGCGAACGGACCGCGGATCACGCGCGCGGTCTGCAAAATCCCGGCGCCTGGGAGCGTCGCCGACAACTTCTGGCGAGCGGGCAACATGATCGCGGCCGTCGATCTGTCGACCGGCGCGATCGCCCGCGTGGTGCGGGGCACCGGCCAGGAGATGGAGGTTGACTTCGACCATCCTCAAACCGGCCAGCTGATCCTGGGGGCGGAGGTCGCCAGCTGGCAGGATGTGCGCGAGCTGGCCGAGCGCGCGGCGCTGGTGTTTCCTGGCATTCGCACGCAGTCCTGGGACGTGGCGCTGACCGATCGCGGCCCGGTGCTGCTCGAGGTGAATTGGGGCGGCGACCTCAACCTCTCGCAACTGGCCTATGGCCGGGGCACGCTGGACGAAAGCTACGCCACTCATCTGCGGGCGAATGGGTATGACCGACCCCGTGCCGAGCGCCGGCTGGAAAGTTTGCGATCCGGTGTCCGGCGCGATTAGCCCGTGTTTCAGCAGCCGGCAAGAATTGCAAGCGATATCAGTTATTTAGCTTGTCCAACGCCGATCCGGAGCGTAGTGTCGCGCTATGGAGGGCATGACCATGCGAATCGAGCGGAGATGGCTGACCACATTCTCAACCATGTGCGCCCGGAGCCGGGAATGCAGCGGCGGGCGGACCTGGCGGCGCTTCTGGCGCCGGTCGTGGAGCGCGGGGTGGAGGCATGCCGCGTTGCGCACGACGCGGCGCTGGCGGCGACCAAGGCGCAGCAGCGCGTGGTCGAGGCGCAGAGCGAGGGCGGTTATTGGCTGGCGCCGATGGAGGAGCGAGCGGAGGCCCTCTCGACCGCCGCAGCCCAGCTCCTGGTCGACGCTCATGTGCGGACCGAGGAGGCCGAAGGCGCGGCGCGGGCGGTGGGCATGGCGGTGCGGGGTGAGACCTGGGTGCCGTTCAACCTGCAGGACGAGGCCGAGGCGCTGTTCTTCGGCGGCCGCAGGTCCGCCTGATGCGACAGCCAGCACGAAACCGTCGGCGATGGTCTGACCGGGTTTAAGCCTTGGAAAGCCGAGTTGCAGGAAAACTTGCGGCGGTCGGACGCTGGTATATTGAGCGGGAGGAAAGAAAGAGGCTATCGAGCTGACAGAAGTTGAAGCGTCGGAGCGGCTTGTGGCTGGGCCTTTTGGTCGTGTCCGTCCTCATGATCCTCGCTTCCTTTGAGCAGGGGCAGCCGTCTATCGCCCGGCTGTGGTGTTTTCTCGCTCTCTGCTGTCTTGCGTTCTACGCGCTCGCGGAGTGGTACAAGCATCTGGACCGTCGCTGACCCATGTGCGGCCGGTTTGCGAGCACGCTACCGCCTGAGTTGATCGCGCGGCTGTTTGCGACCCGGAACCTGCTGTCGAACCTCGGCCCGAACTGGAACACCGCGCCGAGCCAGGAGGCGCCGGTGGTCCGGCGGCAACCCGACACGGGAGAGCGCCATTTCGACGCGCTGAAATGGGGATTGCTGCCGAGCTGGACCCAGGACGCGGTGAAAGCAAAGCGGCCGATCAACGCGCGGGCGGAGACCGCAGCGCAACTGCCGAGCTTCCGAGGCGCGTTCGCGAAGCGGCGCGCGATCATCCCGGTGGCGGCGTTCTACGAATGGCGACAGCCCGAGGGCCAGCTCAAGCAGCCGTTTGCAATCGCGCGGGCCGATGGCTCGCCGCTCGCCCTCGCCGGCTTGTGGGAAGGCTACAAGTGGGCAAGCGGAGAGGTGACACGGACGTTCTCGATCCTCACCACGACTGCGAACCGGCTCATGCAAACTGTGCATGACCGGATGCCTGTCGTTCTGGAAGCAAGCGACTGGCCGGTCTGGCTGGGGGAAGCCGTAGGCGACCCATCCAACCTGCTGTACCCTGCGGCCGAGGACATGCTGCGGCTGTGGCCGATCAGCACGGCGGTCAATGCGGTGCGAAACAATGGGCCAGACTTGCTTGCGCCGCTTCAGGAGCCGGATGCGCCCGAACCGAGCGATGCGCCGGCTGGGCTCAACCCGGCCTGATTACCCCTGAAAGGAGTTTGCCGAGTGCCTCGGAGCCACGGCGGGCGGAGCGAACTGCCTGACGCGTGCTGGCAGCGTCTGTGCTGGACGACGGACAGATACCTTCTGGATTCCAGACTGAAGCCATCTTGCGCAGACTTGCGGCTCCGCTTCGATATAGACCGCCGCCTCAGTTTACGGGCTTGGCCCTGGGCTTGACCGTCGGTAAGCGGGAGTTGCGTCGGGAACCGGCGCAGGCTTGGCCGCCGGCGGACTCTGCTCATCCGGCTCGGCCGGTCTGGCGTAGTGCGCCCGACCCGCGATTGGCGTGTGTGCCACGGACGCTGCGGGAGATAAGTGCGCGTCTTGCAGGCTGGCGAACGCTGCCAGTGCTATTTCAGCAATGCCCATGGACCGGGCGACCGGTGCCGAGGGAGAGGCTGGCGCCGCAACAGTGGCGGCCTGGTGGAGATAGCGTCCGTCACCGTGGTGGAAATTGGGTGTAGGTTTGAGTGGCCCTGGGTCATGCGGCTACGGTGGTGAACTGGGTGGGCAGGGCATCGATCGGC